>CAZDJC010000010.1:0-12876 GCA_964505655.1 uncultured Gammaproteobacteria bacterium | reverse complement strand
ACGTAACGATCGTCCTTCGACTCAATAGAAGTACAGTGTAGCAAAGTGTTGTGCTACCGGGTATACTTGGTCCCAATATGGATACGCGTTTTGTCTTTATCGCTGGAGGGGTTATGTCTGGCGTCGGCAAAGGAGCGACGACTGCGGCAATTGGCCGCATTTTAAAATCCAAGGGGTTCGCTGTCACGGCAATGAAAATCGACCCCTACGTCAACGTGGACGCTGGCACCATGAACCCCGTCGAGCACGGTGAAGTGTTTGTCACCGTGGATGGTGACGAGACGGATCAAGACATGGGCAACTACGAGCGCTTTTTGGATGAAGACATGACGCACGACAATTACATGACGACCGGCCGCGTCTACCAAACCGTCATCGCGCGCGAACGCAACCTGGAATATGGCGGACGCTGCGTGGAAGTTGTGCCGCACGTCCCAGAGGAAGTGATTCGCCGCATCAAGCGCGCGGCGGACATTCACCACGCCGATTTTGTGTTAATTGAAATTGGGGGCACGGTCGGTGAATATCAAAACGTGCTGTTCCTCGAAGCATTACGCATGATGAAGATGGAACGCTCCCAGGGTGTGTGCACGGTGCTAGTGAGTTTTTTGCCTACTCCGTCATCGATTGGCGAAATGAAGACGAAGCCCACACAGCATGCCGTTCGAGAAATGAATCGCGCAGGCATTGTCCCGGATTTCATCGTATGCCGTGCCACAACAACACTCGACGAACCACGCCGCGAAAAAATTGCCACGTTCTGCGGTGTTTCCAAAGAACACATCATCGCCGCGCCAAACGTCTCTTCCATTTACAAGATCCCTTTAGTGTTCGAGGAACAGCGCTTCGGCAATGCGCTGTTGCGTTTTTTTGGAGAAAGCGAACGCCCATCGATACTCGACGATTGGCAGACACTTGCCGCAAAAATCGACACGCTCGACCGACCTGTGAAAATCGGCGTCATTGGCAAATACTTTTCGTCGGGAGACTTTGTGCTGTCAGACGTCTACATTTCCGTGCTCGAAGCTATCAAACACGCCGCATGGCATTGCGAGCGCAAACCCATCATCGAATGGATCAATTCGGAAGACTACGAGACGCATCCGGAAAAACTCGCTGAACTCGATACGCTGGACGGCGTGCTCATTCCGGGAGGATTTGGGACGCGCGGGATCGAAGGCAAGATCGCAGCCATCCGCCATGTTCGCGAACACAAGATTCCTTATTTTGGACTGTGTTACGGCATGCAGTGCGCCGTCATTGAATACGCGCGCCATGTACTGGGATGGGAAGACGCGAACACCGAGGAAATGAATCCCGATACACATCACCTGATGATTCACTTTATGGATGGCCAGCGCGAGAATGCGCAAAAAGGCCGTCTGGGCGGAACATTGCGGCTCGGGAGTTGGCCGTGCGGGCTCAAATCTGATACGGTGGCGGAGCGCGCATATGGAACACGCCATGTTGATGAACGCCATCGTCACCGTTTTGAATTCAACAATGCGTATCGACGCGAATTGGAGAGTGCGGGGATGATTATTTCGGGCGAATCTCCCGACGGACACCTCGTAGAAATCATTGAGCTTCCCGATCACCCGTTTTTCGTGGGCGTCCAGTTTCATCCCGAGTTTCAGTCGCGACCATTGCGACCGCATCCGCTGTTTGTTGCGTTTATGCGGGCATCCGTTGCACGGAGTCGCGCGTGATTCGGCTGCCAGACATGCATCGTCCGCGCGGATGTCCCGACGACATCTTCGCCGCACAAGTCGTGTTTGATGTTCCATACTGGGGATTCGACCATCTGCGCCATACGGGCGTCGTTGTCGTCAACGTCGACATTGTGGACGAAGTGCGTGCGCTCTTTGCGCTCATGTGCGATCTGCAGTTCCCGCTCGAAAGCGTGCGACCCATCAACGAATTCGGTTGGGACGACGACGCGTCCATGGCGGCAAACAATACGTCGGGGTTCAACTATCGCATGGTGAACGGCACGAACATTTTGTCTCCGCACGCCCACGGTCTTGCAATCGACATCAACCCGCGACTGAACCCGTGCGTAAACGGCACGCGCGTTTTCCCGCCAGATGGCGTGTACGTTCCCGGCAACCCCGGCGTTTTCACGGGAAATCATCAGGTGATCGTTGCCGCAGAATCACGCGGATGGACATGGGGAGGCCGGTGGATCAACGTCAAAGACTACCATCATCTCGAAAGGAAAAACTAAACGAGGCCCGTCACAATGGGCCTCGCTGTTTTTCTTACCTCACCTTACTGCAACACCGTGTAGAAGTTCGGCGGATTGCCATTTGTCGAAACAAGCGTAACCGGGACCGCATGGCCTGTCGCCAAACTATTTTCATTCGCAATGACATCGGCCGCAACAGGGATCGTGACAGCGAACGCATCACTGTCCTTCACTGGCGAGAGTGACGAGAACTTGCACCTCACGACCGTGCTCAAGACCGTACCTCCCGCAATCTTAAACGGCGTGTAAAAGTAAATTTGATTCGGATATGGGCCGTACATGCCCACGGGTCCGGAGAGCACGTTCTGTGTCGCTGTATCAATCAATCTGCAGCTTGTCAGATAGTCTTGCGCCTTTACCGTGCCATCCACGCCAATGGCAAACGGCGTTCCAGACGGCAAGACCGTATCCTGGACAAGAGCCGTCACAAACATCTGATCCATCCATACGTCGCCGCCCGTTGCTTCAAGTTCATAAATCGCGAGCGTTGCATCCGTCCCTGGAGACACCGTCGCGCTTGCATGTGGCGCCGTGTTTACATACGTCACATTGAGTCCAAGCGGGATGGGACTTGCTGCCGTTGTAAACTCGCCTTTTTCTGTGTCTGCATCTCCTGTGCCGTACTCTTCCGCATGGACTTCGTACGTGTAGCGCGTACTTGCCTTCAAAGGCGTTAGCCAACTTGGGCTCACGTAGAACGATGTCACGCTTGTCTCGCCAATAATCTGCTGTACAAACTCGTCGTGCAATTTCCCTTGAGCATCCCAAATACGAATCCGGTAGTGATCAAGCGGCCCCGATGTTTTGAATCCGAAGCTTCGATAGGCTTCATCCTTTTTCCCAAGCGCATCCAACGTGTCAACACTTGTGACCGTAAGATCAAAATCTCCGTCCTTCGCAGAAAGCGAAACAGACTTACAGTTGTTTGACTCGTCGGATTCTTTGATGGAGTTGAGCGTGTCAACGCACACCTTTACTTCGCGATTGCCTTGGATCGCCTGCGGGGAAACCGTGGATGAGCCGCCCGCTTTCAGGAGTGTTCGATCTGCGAGTGTCACGGTGTTATATGTCCATTCCAACACGCCATCGAGCCAGAAGTACACCTGCGTATCCGTTGGCGCGTCCACGGTGCCCTGGTTTTTTATCGTCGCCGTGATGACGCTTCCCGCACCACTTTCCGTGAGCGCAATGCCACTCACGGTCAAATCCGGCATGCCGTCGGTCTTTTTTTCTGTGTCACGCGTTTCTTTCACTTTCACCACGACGTCCTTTTTCTTATCTTGCTCATCAATGGTGACTGCTTTTGTGCGTTGTAACTGTCGTTGTAAGCGTTCGATTTCCTCTTCAAGATCTCGAATACGATCGAGCGCTTTCCCAAGCCGCGCTTCAAGATCATCCACATTACTCGCGTGGCGACGTAACAGACTTTTCTCGCGCGCCGAAAGCGTGCTTGTTACTTCCACCAATTCGCCATCGTCATCCACTTGAACAAGGTTGCCGTCTTTCTCTTTCAAAACCATTCCTTCCGGCAATTCGCGTTCTTTTAACTCCTCTCCCACACGGTAGCGGGGGAAAAACGACTCCGGAAGATCGTCTACTTTTTTTGCCCATTCCGTTCCGTAGAGCGTCTTTGCCTGATCCTCGTTCTTGATTGGGCGCAGTGTTCCGTTGGACTCCACCGCGTACACGCGAGGCACGCTTGGCATTTTTATAAGACGCATGCCCGGGCGATACTTCACGACGCCACCAAACGGAACAGCCGCGAGGTCATCGCACGAGACTTCCTTAATTTCTGAAAAATCCTCATACCATGAGAAATAGATTTTCTCGTTGGGAAAGCTGTAACGCTTCCCGTCTTCGCCTAAAAGATACACTTCGGAACCCTTGTCACACTTGATAAGTTCGTTTGCATTTGCCGCGCTCGTGATGAGCGGGATCACCAACAATACGCAAACCGCAATGGACATCCACAAAGAACTTCGCAAAGAAAAAGTCATAGCGATGTCTGAAGAATTTATGCGCACATTTCATCACAATTTTGCAAAAATGTCAATAAAAACTTTGCCTCGCAGGGAGAGGCTGCGAGGCATACAGTGAAACGTCGCGGGGCGGACGGTGGGATGTTTGCATCCTGCGTAAGTCCCACCGCCCGTTGCCCGCATCTATGCGTATAGTAGAGGGGGGGTTTCGTGCTGTCAAATTCATCAGTTGATAATTGACATTTAGGCATTTCTTCAATAGACTAGCGACGTTTACACAGAATGCAGGGTTAGCTCAGCTGGATAGAGCGCGTGGCTTCGGACCACGAGGTCGGGGGTTCAAGTCCTCCACCCTGCGCCAGGTCGTCCAGAACTATTCCCGACCGCGCGTAGCTCAGTTGGTAGAGCAGTTGGCTCTTAACCAAACGGTCGTGGGTTCGAGTCCCTCCGCGCGGACCATGAATATCCTCTCATTTTTGTGAGAGGATATTCATATAAAAGGACTCGAACACGCGAAAGGGGTGCGGGGAAAACGCGTCCGTTTTCCCCGCGATCCTTCACGGAGGAAGGGGTGACATGGAGTCTCGCGACGCGAGACGACATCCAAAGGGGGAACGACGTTCCCCCATGGAAGCTCCGAGCGAAAGCGAAGGAGCGCATGAGAGTCCCTCCGCGCGGACCAAACAAACTCCTTCACAATAGTGGAGGTGTTTGTTTTTCGAGCGCTCATTGCATTGACAGACGACCCGAACGTGGTATAACCATCTCGTGCCTGAACTAGATCCAAGAGAGAACATCGTCCTTTTCATGCAAGATAATGATGGTGCCCCCGGATCATTCGTTCAAACATTGGAAGAGTGGAACGCAGGGCCTGTTTGGGCCGGCAGAGTTGTCCAATTCACGGTACAAGATTGGATTAAGATCGACGAGGTGCACCGTGCTCCTGGACAGAGCAGGCATGGCGTCTGCTTCACGATGATCGAGGATTCGGAACTTATCCCGATTTTCAACAGTCAGTTTCAGGAATCCGGCTGGAGTCTGCCTGTCACAAAAGTTCTCACAGCCGTTCCACTTGTGCTCACGCGCAACACAAAACCTTTCCGTATACCTCTACATGAAAACAGAGTTCCATGGCTTGAGGTAGATGTCGGCAGCCCGTATCTGCAGCGGTCTGAAAAAGACTGGGCGCTGCTCGACGTCGCACTAGAGTTGATCCAGGGCTACTTCACCGCTGATCGCCTCGCACAAGATGCCAGATGGTACTGTGTCGAACCACTCGTTCCGTCATGGGTCCCCGTTGACCATCGCGGGAAATACATCATGCGCGTTCTCGCACACCTTTCACGCACATTTGGAGCGGAACACTCCCTCGCGAACATCACAATCACCGGCAACGCACTTCTTTTCAGTCTCGAGCGTTACCACAGCTAACAACAGCCCGCCAAACTGGCGGGCTCATCATTTTCCGGAAAGTTCACAAGCTACCACCCCTTCACCTCGAGCGCGCGCTCGGCCGCGTCCACTTGCGCCTCCTGCTTGCTCATCCCCGTTCCATCCGCGACCTTTTCCTTCTCAAGATATACGCCCACAGTAAACGTCTTCGCGTGATCGGGACCTTCCTCTGACAACACCTTATATGTCGGCGTGATGCCGGCATGCTCCTGCGCCGCCTCCTGAAAACGCGACTTAGGATCGATGTACAACTTCTTTTCCAAAATTTCATCGAGCTTCGACAAGATCACGCGCATCACAAACTCCTTGACGACATCCCATCCGCGATCCAAATACACCGACCCAATCACCGCCTCCATCGCATTCGCCAAAATATAGCGCCGTGCCTTTGAGTCTACATCTCGCCGTTCACCGCGTGACATATACAAGTAGTCCTCAAGCCCAAGTTGTTTGGCAACCCTCGCAAGTTGTTGTCCGTTCACGAGCGCCGCACGCCAGTTAGTCATTTCGCCTTCGGGATTTGGGAATGTCAGATACAAATACTCCGTGACGACAAGTTCTAAAACAGCGTCCCCCAAAAATTCGAGACGTTCGTTGTGATCGAGCGCAAAACTTGTGTGTTCGTTCAAATAGGACCGGTGAACGAGCGCCTGACGCAGCGTGTCAACGTTCTGAAACGTTACGCCAAGCGCCTTCTCCAAAGGAGAGAGGTCTTTTTCCATACTATCTTTTTACGTTACGGCTTCCTGTGCGGGCTTCTCTATATCCGACTGTTTTTGGATCCCTTGTTTGAGACGATCCTTGTATACGGCTCCGAGCACCCCATTCACAAATTTGCCCGATGTCTCCCCGCCAAACGCCTTGGCAATCTCGATGGCTTCGTTGATGGCTACTTTGGACGGAATCGCATCGTTGTATACAAGTTCGTAGACACCAAGCCGCAAGATGTTGCGGTCGATGTATGTCATCGTCTCAACAGGCCACTCGGTTGCAAAAATGTTGAGCGTCTTGTCGATGTCCAGAACGTGCTCCGCCACACCACGCACCGTCGACGTTACAAATGCATGATCATCAAAGTCCGGCGCAAATTCGTCGCGGACGTGATTTATGATCTCGTCGAGCTTGTCGTTTGGTTTTCCGTGGAAGTCCCATTGATACAGAGACTGCATGCTCAAGGTGCGAGCCAAATGGCGATTGGACATAAGGAGCGATTAGGATGGCGTGCATTGATTATAGCGTGTCGCGAGCGTTTTTCAATGACGCGATGCTGTTACTTTTTTACGGTGCGTCCGGCGTAGTGTCCGCATGAAGGGCATGCGTGATGCGGCGCGATGGGGGCCTTGCATGCGACGCATACGGTGAGCTGTTTCTGCTTGAGAGCGAGGTGCGCTCGGCCGCGACGCTTGCGCGAGGACGATTTCCGGTGTGCTGGGACTGGCATAGGAATGATGAATTTATGACGCGAACATATCAGACAGAGCTGCGGTCGTCAAGGAAACGCTCGCATGGGGTATGCGCAACACCTTGTATGCCATTGCCCAGTTGAGCATTGAACACTTCGTGTCCCAAGTCAATCTGTGCAATGGCAAGACATTAGAGTGTCGTCGCATACCCCATACTTCGCTTGTGCGTGGGGAGAGGACAAATCACTACTTACCCCTCTTGTTCCGCCTCGCCGATAAGCGCGATGGACGCCACAGAGTCACCTTCGTCTTTGAAGCGCATGATGCGCACGCCTTGTGTCGCGCGCCCAAGCGTCGAGACACTGCCCACACTCGTGCGAACGACCTGTCCCTTTTCCGACATGATAAGCATGTCCCCCACGTCTTTTTTGTTGAGCATGCGCAGTCCAATAATGCCACCCGTTTTGTCCGTGATCTTGGCTGTACGAACGCCCAGTCCGCCACGGCTTTGTTCTTTGTATTCAGTAAGATCGGTGCGTTTTCCATATCCGTTGCGCATCACAACGAGCGCCTGCAAGTTGCCTTTCTTTGCTGCCATAGGATCCAAAACCCCCATGCCAACCACCGAATCATCTGCTCGTAACTTAATGCCACGCACACCGGAGGCAACACGTCCCATGGACCGCACGTCCTTTTCTTCAAATCGAATCGCCATCCCGTCGCGTGTCACGAGCATCACATGGTCACCACCGCCTGATGGCTTCACCCATTCAAGACGATCGCCTTCTCGTAACTTGATCGCGATGAGACCACTCGCACGCACATTCTCAAAATCTGCTAACGGCGTTTTCTTGACCGTCCCCTTGCGCGTGACCATCACCAAAAACTTTACGTCGTCCATTTGAGCAAGCGACAACACCGTTGACACCTCTTCCCCCGCGGCCAATTGCAAAAAGTTCACCATCGCTTGTCCTTTTGCCGTACGCGACGCTTCCGGGATGTCATAGGCCTTCATTTGAAAGACGCGTCCCGAGGTCGTGAAAAAGAGCAATCGCGTGTGTGTGCTTGTTGAAAACACGCGCTCAACGACATCCTCCTCTTTTGTGGAGAGTCCGGCCACGCCTTTGCCGCCGCGCTTCTGCGTTTTGAATGTGTCCTGTTTTACACGCTTGATATATCCGTCGCGCGTCATCATGACGATCGTTTGTTCGTCGGGAATCACGTCCTCCATGCGGAATTGCTTCACGCCATGTGCGACAATTTCTGTGCGGCGTTCGTCCCCAAATCGCTCTTTCAACTCCTTCACTTCGGCCGCAATGACAGCCATGATCTTTTTCTGCGAACCCAAGATGGACGACAACTCTTTGATCAATGCTCGTTTTTCCTGCAGTTCCTCCTCAATTTTCATGCGCTCAAGGTTGGCAAGACTTTGCAAGCGCATTTCGAGAATCGCTGTCGCCTGCCGCTCGGACAGTTTGAATTTCTTTTGCAAGTTTACACTTGCCTCCTCACGATCTTTGGACTTTTTGATGGTTTGAATGACTTGGTCGATTTTGCCAAGCGCAATCGTGAGCCCCTCCAAGATGTGCTCGCGCTCCTTCGCGCGGTCCAAATCATATTGCGTGCGTCGGCGTATTACTTCGCGTCGGTGGCTCACATGCTCTTCGAGTAACAATTTCAAACTCAACAGGCGCGGCTGACGACCGTCAACAAGCGCCACCATGTTCATGTGGAACGTCGACTGCAACTGCGTGAGTTGGAACAAACGATTGAGCACCTTCTTGGGATACGCATCCTTTTTGAGTTCGACAACGATGCGAACGCCGTACTTATTGGATTCGTCACGCAAATCGCGGATGCCCTCCACTTTTTTGTCGCGCACGAGATCGGCAATCTTTTCCAACAGCGACGCCTTGTTCACTTGATACGGAATTTCATGGACGATAATGGCATAGCCACCTTTTTGTTCCTCGATTTCGGTTTTTGCGCGAAAGACGATACCGCCTCGTCCCGTAGCGTATGCCTGTTTGATCGCGTTAATGTCGTAGGCAATGGCACCCGTTGGCATGTCAGGACCTTTTACAAATTTCATGAGGTCGTCCACGGTCGCGTCCGGCTGATCAATCAAATGCAAGACGGCATCGCATAATTCTCCGAGGTTGTGCGGAGGAATGTTGGTGGCCATGCCAACCGCAATGCCAAGCGTGCCGTTCAAAAGCAAGTTCGGAATTTTCGCGGGGAGCACGGTGGGCTCCATGTGCTCGCCATCGTAGTTCGGGATAAAATCCGCCGTGCCCTTCTCGATGTCAAACAACATTTCCTCGGCAATCGGGAATAATTTTGCCTCGGTATATCGCATCGCCGCGGCAAAATCTCCGTCGAGCGAGCCAAAGTTTCCCTGTCCATGCACGAGCGGATAACGCAGAGAAAAATCTTGCGCCATGCGCACGAGCGAATCGTAGACCGCCGTGTCGCCGTGAGGATGGTATTTCGCCAGCACGTCACCAACGACAGCCGCAGATTTTCGAAAACGTGACGATGATCGCAATCCCAACTTCCACATGGCATACAAAATCCGCCGATGCACGGGCTTGAGGCCATCGCGCACATCCGGAAGCGCACGCGAGACAATCACGCTCATCGCGTAATCCAAATACGCTGTCTGCATCTCCTTGACGATTGAGCGGTCTGTGACATCGCCCGGATTTTCAAAGGAAACGTGTTCTATTGCGTGTGATTCTTTTTTTGCCATAGCTATCGTTCAATCGGTTCTTCTGGTTGGGATTCGAACGCCCATGCAGATTCAGAGGGAGCATCATCGGAAGACGCGGGCGTACTTTCAATCGCGGTATCCCCATCGGTTCCTGACGCATTCGCCTCACGGAGCGTCATGCGCACCTTCAAACGTTCCACGAGCGCCTCGCGTGCTTCAGTGCGCTTGCGTTCGTCACGCGCAGAAACCGCATCTTTCAGCGACTCGCGCGATCGCTCGGTGACAGAAGATACTTCAGAACGCGCCCGCACAAAAAACGTCCGTCCCGCACTAATCGGATCGTTCGCAACCGTCGCAATGGGCTCACGAAACGTCACACTCAACTGCCGCACAAACAGCGCGATAAGCAAGACGCTCAACACACTCATCACACCCACAAACAAGAGCCGCCGCCGCTCGTATTCTACTTTCGAAAATTTTGACCATGGATGCATGTTACGCGCGCGCAAGCTCCACAAGCAACATGTCGTCTTGCGGAAGTTTCACTTGAGTCATTTTAAATTTGTTGCTTTGCTCCGTTCGGATGCCGCCGATTGCCTTCTTGAATGCGGCAACAGACGCGAGTTTGCGCTTGAGTCCTTCCTCTTCAACCATGACAGGAATCACCACGCGCGGCTCAACTTCGCGCAGAACTTTTGCCGCGTCTTCCGGACTTAACACGCCATTGCCGCCCGTTGGAAGAATAAGGATGTCGACACCTTCCAAAAGTTCAAGCTCCTCATCGGTGAGCACACGCGCAAGCCCGCCCAAAAATCCTACCGTCATCCCTTCCGAGTGGACGCGCAGAATCATCTGACGTTCGTTGTGGTCGGTCGTTGGACGCGCATCAAACATGACACCCTTCACTTCATACTCACCCGGCATGTCAATCACAAATGGTTCGCCTGGGATGGCCTCGCGGTTTCCGTGCGTCTCGTTTGGCGCGCTCATAAATACCACATCAGCCGCGAGCGTGCGCGGCATACGCAAACCCGTCGCGTTGTCGTACGGGTCAAGCACCACATGCACGTCTCCCACAAGCGGTTTTGTGACAATGGAGATGCACGCATTTCCATGATAAACAATATCCATAACGGGGACAGCTTAGCACAAATGCTCCCCAATTAAAACCCCATAGTAGATGCTCCGCATCACGACGGGGGCAGGGCCACTTCACAGAACTGTACGTAACGCGGAAAAAACGTTGACAGCGAAACCCGTGCGCGATACCGTTTTTGCGTGAGCCACGAACACTACATCGGCACCGAGTGGTCCGACGAGCAGATTATTGGCACACTTCTCAAAGACAAGTTAGACATCAAGGCGACGATCGCGCTCGTGAGCAAATACAAGTTGAAGTTGGAAGAAACCGCACGACACAACCTTGGACTGCGCGGCGACAGGGTGGATACAGCTGTGAAAAACGGGCTACAAAAGGCCATTTTCAACATAAAAGAGCGGCCTTCTAAAACATCTCTCTTTGATTGGGTCAATGACCACGTGGCGAAAGCCGCCGCAACGATTTGTGCCTACTCTCCTGTGTGACCTCAAGCCGCCCGCCACTGTTGCCGGGCGGTTGATTTTTATCCCTGCGTAGAAGAATCTGCCTCCGCGCTCGTCTCACCAGAGGTCAGCGTCCCTTGCCAATACTCAATTTCCTTTTTCACGGTGTCGAGCGTGATGTCGGGCTCCGCGATAGACCACCCCATGCGCATTTGCTCCACGCGCCCCAAAATTTCCGGCCGCCAATCTTCATCAACCGCCGCAAGTTTTTCCAAGTCATCAATCCCCCGCTCAATGGCCGCCTGTTCCTTAAGCGCCTTCTCGTACCGTTCTTTGTATTCTTGCGGTCGAGCCTGGATTTGCCCCTTCATAAACTCAAACATCTGCAAGCGCACATTCAACGCGGCCTCCTGCACCTCGTAGCGTTCCTCGGGAGTTAATTTTTCTTCAAACAGTTTTGAGTGGACAATTTCTTGGACCGTCGCGTCATTGCCGCCGATCGCAATGAATTTTTTGCGCGTCTTTTCCGAAAGCGCGTCCAAGAGCATTTGATGCTGTGTCTTTGAACAACACGCCATCATCATGTCGTTGTACGCCTGCCGATGCGGCCATTCGAGCTTACCAATCTCGATCATCGCGTTGTGCACATCGTGCTCTGATGCATCCTCGTGAGCCTTGAGATTGTTAAACGTGTCCCAGATACGCTTCATCGTCTCCTCGGGCATGGACGGAGGCAAATGCTTAATCGCGAATTCGAGTTCGTGGAAGAGTGCCGACATAGATGTATTTATTCATGTGCAGTGTAACAAAAAAGCTGCGTCTCCCAAAAGGTGGGAGACGTATAGAGAAGGATCACGAACGTTTCTTATCAAACTGGTCGAGCCAACTTGCCGGTCGATGGTTGTGCGGATGCCATCCATCATGAGACGTATTACCATCGTCACCATTCCTCGGCAGGAGCGTAAGTGAAGAGCGCCTCGAAGGTGTAACGCGCTTTGTGAGAATGGCACACACAGGGCGCGGTGTTGGGGCTCGTGGCGATTTCGGCATAGGAAGTTCCGGCGCGTTTGAATGTGTCACGGCAACATGCGCCCCGTCACCCTCTTGGGCGCGGGCTATTGAAACACACCCGTGCACCATCACGAACACGATGGGAAGGAGAAACACGGCCTTCGTCGAAACGAGACAACTCACCATCTGCGTACGCAGAAATCGGTTTTTCTCACTCATCACAAGCACGGCTTGCACAAGCCACGGAAGAAGGATGGTTAGAATGAGGGCACTCACTGTTCCTTGGCTCCAAAGCTGACAGAGCGTATGCAAAAAACCAATCTGCGTCAAGAACTCCATTATGCGTTGCTACATGGCTACCTCCCCACGCATGAGCGAAGTACCTGTTGTTGGACGAGACTAAAAGTGGACGCGATTACAAGCTCTCGCCGACAACAGGTACGAGCGAACTCTTGACACTTGGACGCATTTTCCCTACTATCCGCACACATTCTTTACTCTTAACTTAACTCTTTATGTCCGCTCCTC
>CAZDJC010000009.1:0-13239 GCA_964505655.1 uncultured Gammaproteobacteria bacterium | reverse complement strand
GCGCCTCACTCCTTCTTTTTTCTCGAGCGCTTTGGCTGTTTCAATAACTCGATTGCTTGCTCTAGCGTGATCGTTAACACGGTATATGGCGCGCGTGCCGGGATGCTTCGCGACTCCTTGTCGCACGCAACGTACGGTCCGAAGCGTCCGACATGCGCCGTGACGTCGTTGCCTTCATGCACTCCGAGCGTCCGTGGGAGCGCGAGCAGTGAAAGAGCAACGTCGAGTGTGACGTCCTCGGGCTTCAAATCGCGCAACAAGCTCGCACGTTTTGGTTTGACCTTTTTTTCGTCCACCGTCTCTTCCTCCCCCAGTTGCACATAGACGCCAAAACGACCGTCGCGCAGCGTGACGGATTTGTTCGTCACAGGATCGATGCCCAACACTTTTGGCTCCTGCACTTCTGCTTTTGTGCCGTCGCGGTTGAGTCGGATTGTGTTTTTACACTCGGGGTAATTTGAGCACGCCATGAATTTTCCAAAACGCCCCAATTTGATCACCATGGGACTCCCGCACTTCTCACACGTTTCATTTGTTGCTTCCTCGGTGAGTTCCTTTTTGTCCACAACTTCCTCTTTTTGCACGAGATTCTCGTGGAAGGGTTTGTAGAAGTTATCGATTGTCGGTTGCCATTCGCGCTCGCCGTTTTCGATGTCGTCCAACTCGGATTCCATGCGTGCGGTAAACGCCGCGTCCACAATGTTTGGAAAATGTTCAACGAGGAGATCGTTGACGGTGAAGGCAATGTCGGTTGGTGCGAGGCGTTTTTGCTCGTCGCGTTCCACATATCCACGATCGAGAATGGTGGAGATCGTTGGCGCATATGTAGACGGTCGGCCGATGCCATGTTCTTCGAGCACTTTCACAAGTGTGGCGTCGGAATAGCGCGCGGGTGGTTCTGTCACATGCTCTTGCGCCTCGATCTTTTCTGCGGCGATGTCGTCACCCTTGCTCATGTTTGGCAACACGGTTTCTTTGACCGAGTCTTTGTAGAGCGCTAAAAATCCGGGGAACACGATCACAGAGCCCGTTGCTTGGAAGTGTGCCGCGTCAGATTCCACCGCCACGGCTTCTTTTTTAAGTTGGGCGGTGGCCATTTGTGTGGCGATCGCGCGACGCCAAATGAGGTCGTACAGTTTGAATTGGCGCGGATCGAGGTGATGCTTGATGGACTCGGGCGTGCGCGACGGATCTGTGGGGCGAATGGCTTCATGCGCCTCTTGCGCGCCTTTGGCCGTTGTTTTGAAAACGCGGGGGCTTGGAGAAACGTACTCTTTGCCGAATGTCTGCTGTGCATACGCTCTCGCGCCCAAGATAAATTGCTCCGAAAGATTGAACGAGTCGGTACGCATGTAGGTGATGAGACCCGTCATGCCTTCACTCCCGAGCGACACGCCCTCGTAGAGCTGTTGCGCCACGCGCATGGTGAGCTTGGAGCTCATGCCGAGCTTGTTGTTTGCCTCCTGTTGGAGCGTGGACGTTTTAAATGGGGGCTTTGGCTCTCGTTTGCGAGGGGATGTCTCGATGTTGCCCACATGGTACGCTGCGCTCTGGATATCGCGGAGCATGTCGTCTGCCTGCTCGCGCGTCTTGATGCCCATTTTCTGCATTTTGTCACCATGGAACGTGAGGAGGTTGGCATGAAATGGCCCGTTCGCATGAACAAAATCTCCCTCAATGGAAAAATATGTTTCCGATTTGAATGCTTGTCGTTCGCGTTCGCGTTCCACGACAAAGCGCACAGCCACGGATTGCACGCGCCCGGCGGAGAGTCCGCGCGCGACCTTCTTCCATAGAAATGGCGATAACTCGTATCCCACGAGCCGGTCGAGTACGCGCCGCGCTTGTTGAGCGTCGACAAGATCAATGTTGATTGATCGAGGCGAGTTGAGTGCACCCTCGACGGCGTGCTTGGTGATTTCATGAAAGACGATGCGCTTCGCGCTTTTCACGTCCATGTTCAACACGTGCGCAATGTGCCATGCGATGGCCTCTCCTTCGCGGTCATCGTCGGTTGCGAGGAAGATGTTTTCGGCGGATTTTGCCGCGGCTTTCAATGCGGTGACGCGTGCGCGCTTGTCTGGGGGAATCACGTACTGTGGTGCGTAGGCGTGCTCGACGTCCACGCCGAGCTTTGACTTTGGAAGGTCGCGAATGTGTCCAAACGAAGAGACGACATCAAAAGAGGCGCCCAACATTTTCTGGACGGTCTTAGCTTTTGTGGGGGACTCAACGATGACGAGACGTTTGGCCATACACCGCAACGCGTGAATCAATCAAAACAGTTTGCGCGTCATAATGCGCGATGCGTGTTGGAATTGTCAAATGCGCACGTACGAAAATGCGTCTGTCGAGCGGACGAGTCCCTGCAGTTCCAGTTGTGTGATGCGTGCAAGGATGTCTTGCGCGGGGCGATGCAATTTGATGGCGAGATCATCCACAGTGTGCGGCGATTGAAGCACGTCGTAGAGCGGTTGGAGTTCTTGGGTAACTTCGCGCGGCGTGCCCGTTTTGTATTCGATGCCGAGTACCAATGCAAGATCCTCAAACGATCGGATAAGTATGGCGCCGCGCGAGAGGAGCGTGAGCGGCCCTTGCGAATACGGGGCGTTGATATTTCCAGGCACGGCGAGCACGTCGCGGTTTTCGCTCACAGCGTGTGCGGCGGTGACCATGGTTCCCGACGCGCATGTGGATTCAATAATGAGCGTTGCTTTGCTCATACCGGCGATCAAACGATTGCGGATAGGGAAGCTGCCCTTGTGCGTTTTTGTGCCGGGGAGGCATTCGCTCAATAGACAGCCGCCGTGTTCCAAGATTTCATGCGCAAGGGTGCGGTGAGTTGAAGGAGCGATGGACGCATCATCAATGCCCCCCGGAAGAATTGCGACTGTGTATCCGTTGGCGGACAGTGTTGCCCGATGTGCGGCGGCGTCTACGCCAAATGCCAGACCGGAGACGATTACGACTCCCAAGCGTGCAAGAGGAGGCACGAGTGTTTCCACCGCATGCAAACCATAACGCGTCATGTGGCGCGTCCCAACAACGCTCAAGCACAGCGCGTCTTTGGGAGGAAGCTGTCCACGAATAAAAATGCGCTGCGGAGGATCGTGAATTTCTTTGAGCAGCGCGGGGTATTGATTGTCGGTGATGTTGATCGAGGAGACAGAATCGTTCATATGTCTGGCGTTGATTGTGCGGCGCGGATTACAGCTTCCTCTGTGGCATGGGCTGCGTGCTTGAGAGTGTCATCAAGAAGTTGTTTTTGCTCGCTCGACCATCGGTGCAAGACGTAGTGGTCAAGCGGCGCATGGGGGTTCTCTGGTCGACCAATACCAACCCGTACGCGCCAAAAGTCCTCGGTGCCCAATGTTTGCACGATGGATTTGATCCCATTATGTCCGGCTGTTCCACCGCCAAACTTTGTGCGCACGTCGCCAAACGCGATATCGGCATCGTCGTGCACGACCACACAGCACGCAGGAGGCAGACAGACCCATGCGAGCAGTTTTTGTACGGCCTCGCCGGACGCGTTCATATATGTTTGTGGCTTTGCGGCGTGAACGCGCACTGATCCAACTTCGCACGAACCTACAAGTGATTTTACGCGTTTTTGTTGGCGCCATTCCTCAACTAGCACGTCCAAAACAGCGAACCCGACGTTATGTCGCGTTCCCTCATACTCCACGCCGGGATTTCCAAGCCCAACCAGCAAGACCTTAGCGTTTGCCGGGGATGGCGTTGAAGTGGATGGACGTTCCTTGAAATCCGAATTGCTCGCGGAGGCGGTTTTCAAGAAACCGAAGATAGGACGGATGAAGGACATCGGCTCGGCGGCCTTTAATGGTGAGGTCGAACGTGGGCGGGTGTGTTCTCGACTGTGTGGCCAGCAAAATTACGGGGTGTGCCACGCCTTTGCCGCGTGATGGCTTATGGCGTTTCACCACATCGCGCAGAAATTGCTTTAAGTCTTCGTCTGAAAGCTTGTGCGCACGTTCCTTCATTATTGTATCAAAGAGTGGAAACAGGTTTGCGATGCGCTGACGCGATTTGGCGGAGATTGTCAAGAGGGGGGCGAAGCGCAAATGGGGAAGGTGCGCATAAACATTTCTCTCAAACGTCTTCATGGCCAATGGTGTTTTGTTCTTTACTGCGTCCCACTTGTTGGCGGCGATGACACATCCAACGCCGGACTCCGCAATCACACGCGCGATACGTTGTTCGGCGGCATCGATGGTTTTGGTAGCGTCCAACACGAGCACAGCCACGTCCGCGCGCTTGATGTTCTCAATGGATTGGCGAACGCCTGCTTGTTCGATATGTTCACCCGTGCGTGCTTTGCGACGGATGCCAACGGTGTCCACGAGGATGTATGGCCGGCCGTCAAACTCAACGAGCGTGTCGTTTGCTTCGCGCGTTGTATGGGCGATGGAAGATGTGATAAAGCGTTCGCTTCCGATAATTTCGTTGACGATGGAAGATTTTCCCACGTTTGGAACGCCAACAAATGCAATGCGCGGTGCGCGTGGTTTTTCGGATACGTCGATGGCGGGCTTTCCGGCTTTTTCAAGTTTTTCAAATAGGGCGTCGAGCAAATCGCCCAGTCCTGTTCCGGAGATCGCGCTGACCGGTCGAGGCACCTCTGTGGGGAGGCGATACCATCCGGCATCAAGTGTTGCGATGTTGAATTTGTCGGCTTTGTTTCCTGCAACAACCACGGGTTTGCCTTTGCGGCTCAATTGACGCGCAATATCTTTGTCTTGCGCTAGCATGCCGTCCAGCAAATCCACAACCCACAAAATGACGTCGGCTTCTTGAACCGCTACATCGGCTTGCCGATACACATCATGCTCGAGCGTGTCTTCATGCGGGTGGTCAAGGCCGCCGGTGTCGAGCAAACGGAATTGCTGACCGCGCCAGAGGACCACGCCCTCTTTTCGATCGCGTGTCGTGCCGGCTTTTGCAGACACAATGGCGCTTTTTGTTTCTGTCAAACGATTAAACAACGTGGATTTACCCACGTTTGCTCGCCCGATGATAGCGACGGTTGGGAGTTGTGAGGGGATCGCGCGCATTGATGAACGGTTACTGTCGGACTAAGTGTGACGAGTTATTCCCTAAAATGATTAAAAAGTCAACATTTGATTCCGCACTCCCGTCGCGCAAGCCCTCGTCGTCGAGCGAAATGGAGCGTGGCGTCACATTGCCCGTGAATAGCCAGCCGGAAAGCGTTGTGGCGATATCGGCCCGAATGTAGTCCTGAAGTGCTTTGAGTTCCTCTGGGAACGCGCCGCTCGAAAAGTCATAGATAATGGAATGATCGAAACTCCGTGTGTCTGCGTTTGCAATGCTCACGACTTCATATCCTTGGCCTTCGAGGAGCTGGGATGTGCGAAACGCGAGGCCGTTTGTTTCTGTGCCGTTTTGAATTGCGATACGGACGTGCTCTGTGGGACGTTGGAATGTGTCTGCCGCAAGTGATGACGCCGTTTCTCCAACGAGTGAGTCGGCGAGACGGCGCAGTTCACCCCAGTCATCGTTTTTTGGCATGATTACATATGCGCCGTTGATCGTGGTTTCGTAGAGCGGACTTTCTGGCGCGGTGTCCAAGACAACGTGGCGAATGGATTCGGGCGCGATGTCGCTTGCTTGGCGCGCGAGTCGCAGTAGCTCCCATGTTGAAACATTTGTCTCGATGTTTCCGCGGACAGTTTGAATCAACTCGCTAATGCGCGCGGGGTTTAACACCGTCGTTGGAGCAAACAGTCGGTTGCGCACGGCAAGCATGATGAGTTGTTGTCGTTTTGATCGCGCAAAGTCCGATCCTTCACCGTTACTGCCGTGCCGCGAGCGCGCAAACATGAGTGCCATCACGCCGTCCATGTGCTGCCATCCTTTTTTGAAACGAATCGTGCGCGTGAGGTAATCGTCTGTTGGATACATCGTGTCCACAAAGTCGCGCTCAACATACACGTCAATTCCCCCCAACGCGTCGATGAATTGCTCGAAGCCGTCAAAATCAATCTTGACGTAGTAGTGAATTGTTTGCCCTAAAACGTTGCCAATGGCGTTTGCCGCAAACGCGCCTCCCTGCCCCGGACGCGCGAGTTCGCCAAAATAGTTTGCATGGTTAATCTTGCGCCAGTCGTATCCGTCGATGGGGATGGTGAGGTCGCGTGGGATGGACATGATGCCGACGTCCTGCGTTTTGGGTTCAAAGGACGCAAAGATGATGGTGTCCGTGAGTTCTGGACCATCGTGCCCGGCGCCACCGTGCCCTAACACGAGGACATTGACGCGATTTTCCTCCTCTCCCTCGAGCGGACGGTCGCCGCTTGTCACAAACGATGCGATGCTCTGAAAGAACCCTCGGTTGTCCGGATTGTCACCGCGTGAAAGATCAACGTGGGCAGCGACGTAGGAAAAACCGATCGCTAAAAGAATCACACCAAAAACGGCGCCAAAAAAATACCGCCCCATTCTCCATGGGCCCGGATCTGGATCTTTGTTTAGCGCAAAATGATCCTCAAGAAGATTGATGCGAGGGTCGTTGGACACCGCCTCATTATAACAAACCCTCAGAGGATGCCGAAATCCATTAGGGTTTGCAAAGTTGTGATGCGCGTCTACTGCCATGTAGGACTTGATTTGGCCGAATTTTTGTGTTATCATGGGCTTATTCTTGAGAAATCACATGGATCATGAGGAAATGCGGCAGGAGCGGCCGCCATCAATTTTGCGTCAAAAGCTGGAGAGATGGGTGGGACCCACTATTGCCGGACTGACTCTTGTCACAATCGAAGTCGTCCAAATCGTTGTGATTGCTGCGGCGATTATCATTCCGGTGCGCTACTTTCTCGTCCAGCCGTTTTACGTGCGTGGCGCGTCTATGGAACCCACGTTTCTTGACCGCGAGTACCTCTTGATCGACGAAATATCATATCGTTTTCATGATCCAAAGCGTGGCGATGTTGTGGTGTTTCGGTATCCGCGCGACCCCCACGAATTTTTCATTAAACGTGTGATCGGGCTCCCGGGGGATACGGTCGACATCCGAAATGGTCAAATCATCATCACAAACGATGAGCATCCCGACGGGGTGATCTTGGACGAACCATATATTGACGAATTTCCGTATTCAGGTCTTGGAACGCATACGACGCTGAATCCCGACGAGTATTTTTTCATGGGGGACAATCGAGGATCGTCTCTGGACTCACGAAACTTTGGGCCCGTGAAGCGTGAGTTCTTGATCGGGCGCGTGTGGGTGCGAGGGTGGCCGTTCACACGATTCGGGACGTTTGCGCCACCCAACTACAACTTGTAGAACGTTGTTCAAACATTATTGACACATATGATGGGAAAGAAACCGGTAAAACCTGTTGAGGAAGACGCGACAAAGCGCAAAGCGACGATCAAGACGCCGGATGCTCTGCGCGGCATGAAAGATATTCTACCCGACGAACAACCCTATTATGAGTACTTTCGGCGGAAGGCGCAGGACATTGCAGAGACGTATTCGTTTGGGC
Organism: uncultured Gammaproteobacteria bacterium; assembly: GCA_964505655.1. Taxonomy (GTDB): domain Bacteria; phylum Patescibacteriota; class Patescibacteriia; order UBA9934; family UBA11717; genus 2-02-FULL-53-10. The sequence continues at coordinate 5,710 of CAZDJC010000009.1, read as the reverse complement.
GAATTGACACGCCAATTTTGGAAGACGTACGCATTTTTGAGCGATCGGTGGGAAAGATGACGGACATCGTCGAAAAAGAAATGTATGTGTTTGAGGATAAAGGAGGGGATCGTGTGGCGCTTCGTCCGGAGTCCACGGCAAGCGTGGCGCGCGCGTACATCAATCACGGCATGTTGAACCTGCCACAGCCGGTGAAGCTGTGGTATATGGGGCCGATGTTTCGCTATGACCGGCCGCAGTCGGGGCGATTTCGTCAGTTTCACCAATATGGGCTTGAAGTGATTGGCGGCGGCGACGCGGTGTCTGACGCACAACTGATCTTGATTGCGGTGAAGTTGTTTGAGGATTTGAAGCTGAAGGTGAAGGTTGAAATTAATTCAATTGGCACACCCGAGACGCGACAGCAGTATAAGGTGGAGCTTGTGGCGTTTGCGCGAAAGTATCGCAAGGACTTGTGTGAAGATTGTCAGCGACGTTTGTCAAGAAATCCGTTGCGTATTCTCGATTGCAAGGAACCGATGTGCCGCGAAAAAATGAAGGAAGCCCCGCAGATTGTGGATTGGCTCGATGAGCAATCCAAGGAGCACTTCATGCAGTTAATTGAGTATCTGGATGAGTTGTCAGTTCCCTATGAGCTTAATCCGCATTTGGTGCGCGGTCTTGATTACTACACGCGCACGGTGTTTGAAGTGGTGCCGGATCGTGGTGACGGGGCGGAGTTGGGATCGCAGTCGGCCCTTGCGGCAGGCGGACGCTATGATGGATTAATCGAGCTCATGGGCGGGCGCGAAGGAACACCGGCCGTGGGATTTGCGGTGGGCATTGAGCGCACGATATTGGAGATGAAACGGCAAGAGGTGGAACCACCGGCATTGCCGGCGCCGCAGGTGTTCTTTGCGCAGATAGGCGCGGAAGCACGGCGCATTGCGTTGCGTCGGTTTGAGGAGATTCGCGCGGCGGGTATTCGTGTTGTGGAGTCCTTTGGGAAATCTTCTCTGAAGGCACAACTCGAATCTGCAAACCGCACTGGAGCCAAGATCACAATCATCTTGGGGCAAAAAGAAGTGATGGACCACACGATTATTGTGCGCGACATGCAGTCCGGCTCCCAAGAAACAATCAAAGACGATAAAGTGGTTGAGTATCTGAAGAAGGAGCTGAAGATGTAGAAAATGTAGCTCAAGAAAACCCCGCGATGCACGATTGTGCCCGCGGGGTTTTGTCACTAGACTCGTCGATGCACATATTATCTTTTCCGACGTGTTTGTGTCAAGCGCTAATGCGGTGGATCTGCAGGGAGTTGAACCCTGGTCACCAGATTGACGAGTCTAGTGACGATACCGACCCAGACCCACCGAATCAACGTTCGACCAAACAAAACCCCCGCGCGAACTGTTTGCATGGTTCGCATCGCGGGGATTGGATCCATGATACAACGAGGGTCCGAACTTCATTTCCACGCCTTGTCAATAGTACGTTGTGTATAAATCGTGGAGGCAACTTTATTCCGCTTACATAGGCAGAGTTGACGTTACTTTGTCGCTCTGCTATCCTGCGCGTCGAGGTGAAACCTATGAATGAAGTGAAACGAAAACAAGGAGAGAGCTTTGACGCCATGTTTCGGCGTTTTAAGCGTCGTATTCAGCAAAGCGGCATCGACCAAGAAGTGCGGCATCGCAAAGTTCTTGAGCCCGAGCCCAACAAAACATCGCGGCGTAATTCCAAAGTGCGTGGACTCGCGATCGCAAGCAAAATGCACTGGCTTGTGCGAAGCGGACGCGCGACTGAGGCGGATTTGCGCACGACAAACAAGAAGAGACGATAACAAACAGGGAGCTTCGGCTCCTTGTCTTGTTTCTATGTATGTGTCACGATGCGATGGACTCACATAACATAAACCTATGACACTTCAGGAACAATTGAAGACACGACTCATTGCCGCCATGAAAGAAGGGAAGAAGGACGTCGTGGAGGCATTGCGCGGTTTGCAAGCAATGCTTAAAAACAAACAAATCGAACTTCAGCGCGAACTTAAAGATTCAGAAGTGATCGATGTATTGAAGACGGCGTCGAAGCAATTGAAAGACGCGATGACGGATTTTGTGAAAGCCGAGCGGGAGGATCTCATCCAAAAAACGAAAAACGAACTTGATCTGATTGCAGAATTTTTGCCGACGCCGCTTGAGCGCGCAGAAATTCGCAAACATGTTGTCAAACTTGCATCTGATGTGGGTGCGACGACGATGAAGGACATGGGAAAACTTATGGGCGCGGTGATGAAGGCGTTGGGAGCTGTGGCAGAGGGCGACGACGTGCGTAAAGAAGTGGAAGAATTTTTGTCCGAGAAGTCAGACAAGAAGGAATAGAAGCAAAAACAGATCCTATGGGTCTGTTTTTTTGTTTGACAATACCGCGTGCAATTTTCATCCCCAGCCCTTTCTTACGCAAGTGATTGCTTTCCTTTATAATACGGTAAACTCTTCTCATGCAAACGTCCTGGCGCGAACGAACTCAATCACGTTTCGTTGGAGCCATTTTGGTTGCGGCGGTGTTTTTGTTTGTTGGGTTTGTCGCCTCGGCGTTTGCGCAAACCGATCTTGCGTCGAATTTGGCGACGGTGAACGATACTGTTGGGCTTGGCACAACGGACATCCGCATCATCATTGCGCGCATTGTGCGCATCGTGCTTGGATTCTTGGGGGTTATCGCGGTGTCGCTCATGATCTACGCCGGCTTTTTATGGATGACGTCGGCGGGCGATTCCGGTAAGATCGACAAAGCCAAGAGCATTATGATCAACGCGGGGATCGGGCTTGTGATTATCCTCTCCTCGCTTGCGATTACACAATTTGTGCTCAACCGATTAGGAGAAGCGACGGGCCTTGGAAGCGGTAGTTCTGAATCATCGCCCGAGATCATTACCCCGTTTAGTTCGGCGCTCGGAACGGGAATTGTAGAGACACATTATCCGCGGAGGTCGCAAACGGACGTTGCGCGCAACAGCAACATCGTCGTGACATTCCGGGAAGAGATTGATCCCTCCACGGTTGCAGAGGAATATGTCACTGGCAATCCGTCACAAACCTTTGCTCTTGATACTGGCGCCATCCATGTGTATCCCTCAGACGGAGGCGAGTCGGTGCAACTGGAGTCCGACCAAGTGCAGATTGCTGTGACGGCGGATCTCAAAACAATTGTGTTAAACCCCTCTGTGCTCCTCGGTAGCGCGGCGCAGGACGTGTGGTATACCGTTGCGTTAACGGGCTCCATCAAGCTCGCGACGGGGGAAGATGCCTTCAGCACGGCAACGGGTTATGAGTGGGAGTTTCAGACATCGACGGAAGTGGACCTGACCCCGCCAAAAGTTCAAAGCGTGATCCCGCTTGCCGGGACAACGAGCGGGCGGAACATCCTTGTACAAATTTTGTATTCAGAGGCGGTGAATCCTGTGTCGGCCGTTGGAACGACGCCGGCGCCATTTTCTAATCTTCAAATCATTTCTGCAAGCGAGCCCGTGGCTGGCTTTTGGTCGCTTAACAATGGTTACCGGACGTCAGAGTTTGTAAGCGATGAGCCATGCGGAACGAATTCGTGCGGCGAAACAATCTATTGCTTGCCGCCATTGGCATCGGTCACGGCGCTTGCACAATCTGCCGATCTTGTTTCCTCCGACAGTCCGGAAGCTGTCTTTCCATACACGGGCGTTGTGGATATGGCCGGCAATGCGCTTGACGGAGACGCCGATGGAGTCGCGGAAGGACGACCAGGCGACAACTACTCTTGGCAATTCAACACCAACGATACGGTCGTCTTGGATCCGCCGCACGTTGTGAGCATCGTGCCTCCCCTTGCCTCGGGACTTCCCGCAAGTGGCGTACCGTTTGATGCGCAAGTGCGCATTTTGTTCGACAGTTTTCTCTCAACGTCAACGGTGAATGCCGATAACGTCATTCTTCACTCGCCGAGCGAAACGCTGTGGTTCAATAGCTTTGTGGAAGAGGCAAACGTACCGCCTTCGCAGCATGAGGTTGTGACGTCGCACGGACTCTTCTCTCAAGAAAAACTCTATGGTGCGGAAGTGACGTCTGGCGTCAGGAGCATCTATCAAAACTGTTTTACGCCGTCTTCAAGCAACACGTGCGTCGGACCAAACTGTTGTAACGAAAACCCGTCTTCGTCTGAATGCTCCTACCCAGAATTTACGGCGCTCCCCTCTACTCCATGACGAAAACAAAACATCTTTTGGCTTGGATCATCCCGCCCGTTATCATCGTCGCGACGTTTTTGTTTGCGAACACAGTTTTTGCTCAAGGGCTTGATGTGGGACTCGAGCCCTTATCTGCGACGGGCTTGGGGAGTGATGACCCACGCTTGATTGCCGCGCGAATTGTACGCGCGATCTTGGGATTGTTAGGGGTCGTCGCTTTTGCCTACATTGTCTATGGCGGAGTTATTTGGATGACGGCAGGCGGTCGCAACGAGGCAGTCGAGAAGGCGCAAAGCGTCATCGTGAATGCCGTGATCGGTCTTGTTATCATTCTCTCGGCGCTTGCAATTACGCAGTTTGTTATCAGTAGATTAGCTCAAGCAACGGGACTCACTTCGGGCGATTTTACGACTGACACGGGAGGAGGTGGACCGCCTCCCACGTTTGGTGGCCCTGGATTTCGACTGAATTCCGTTACGCCGTCGGGGTCTGTCCCAATTCGAAACGTGACGGTACAACTTGCTTTCAGTTCATCGGTCGACGCCTCAACAGTGGCGAACAATATTCTTGTTCGACCTGTTGGGTCTCCTGCGGGGTTAGCGGGCGACTTCACGACCACGGGCTCAACCGTTCGTTATGTCCCGGTTTCGCCATGTCCGACGCCGCATGAATCGTTGCGCTGTTTTGCCTCCGACACACAATATGAAGTGATCATCGGCGGCGGGTTACGCGGCACTAACGGCGCGTTTGTGGATTGCGCGTTCACAAGCTGTCGCGGGTTGTTTACGACAGGAAGTCTCGTGGATACCACGCCGCCGTCTGTGGTGATTACCTATCCCGACGATTTAGACTTTGTGAGTGCAGACATTGAAGTACCTGTTTCTGTGTACGTCACCGACGATGCGGGCGTGGGGCTTGTTGAGGGGCTTGCAGACGATGAGTCGTTTGGAACGGACGCGCCGACATCAAACGAAACAATATTTTACGGATCGCTTCCATGGGATACGACCATCTATCCGCTCAATTCACTTCACAATGTCGACGTGACGGCAACGGATATCGCCGGAAACAGCACCGAGGCGGACCGCGTGCGCGTGACGGTTTTACCGGCACACTGTTTTAACGGAGAAACAGATACGGATGTGGGCGAAACGGGTCCGGACTGCGGGGGTGATGCAACGAGCGAGGATTACTGCGGAGCATGCATTGGAGATGCGTGTAGCGCGGACGCTGATTGCGCGTCGGGATTTTGTGTGGATGGTCTATGCGTGGAGCGACCGGAAATTTTGTCCATGGAGCCTGACAATGGAGCGCCGGGAACCTACGTCACGCTTTCGGGGAACATGTTTGGTGGCCCCGCGGGGACAGTGACGTTTTTAGGCGACACGGAAAATCCCGCAGACGATACGGTAGGAAATTTAGCATGTGCGGCTGGATGGTCGCCCTCCCAAGTGATCGTTGTTGTCCCAAGCGGTACACAAGACGGCCCCGTGCGGCTGACGA
>CAZDJC010000008.1:0-13476 GCA_964505655.1 uncultured Gammaproteobacteria bacterium | reverse complement strand
TCATCAAGTAACCAGCGCTGTGAACGAGGCAACACGTAGGCCCACTTCGAATGCAGGTATCCATTGATATACGCATCAACGGTCGCTCTTGTGTCTTCTTCCCCTCCCTCAACAACCACGGTATTGATTTGGAAAATTGGTGCAAAGAGAAAGAAAAAAACAAGAAGTAAAGCACAGAGAAAAAACAGCCCCGCAATCCACTGTTTGGGGCTGACCGATGTGCGACTGACATAGTACGGATTGAGCTTCCGTCGCTCTGTGTTTCTGATGAGACGTGGCCTCATGTTCTCGCTCGTAATTCTTTTTTTTCTTTTTAGCACCAATCTCTGTGGATAAATCACTTTTCTCTTTCCCATGAACGTTTGGAGCACCTTGGGGATGTCTATCCCACCATCTTCGCGCTGATAATTTTCGATGAGCGCGATAAGTGTCCTGCCGATTGCAAACGCCGTAGCGTCTACCATATGAACAAATTCTGTGCTCCCTTGCTCAGTCTTAAAACGCGTCTTTAATCGGCGTGCCTGATAGTCTGTCATAAGGTCTGCCGTGTGTGTTTCGCGGTACGTGTTTTGGCCTGGCATCCATGCATCAAGATCGAATTGACGGGCATCTGGTGTCCCCATGTCTCCGGCACAAATCTGCATCACTCGGTACGGGATTCCCAGTTTTTGCATGAGCAACTCTTGGACGGACAGTACAAAATTGTGTTCATGAATCGCGTCTTCCGGTTTCACAAAACACTCCATTTCAAGCTTATCGAATTGATGCACACGCAGTATTCCGTGGGTATCTTTCCCATACGATCCTGCTTCGCGCCTGAAGCATGAAGAAAACCCGATAAAACGTATTGGGAGTGTTTCACGATCAAGTATTTCGTCCATGTAATACGGCCCTATGCTGTGTTCCGCGCTTCCTACAAGGAAAATATCGTCACTTTGGATATAAAAGCGTTCTTCTTCCTGTCCTGGATCCAACCGCGCCATTTTGCGATAGGCATCGGGACGAATCATGACGGGAGGAACCATGGGTATGAACGGTGTTGATGCAACGTGCGCCTTCTTCGCCAAAGGTCCCAACTGTTTTTCATCTGTGAGCGTTTGGAAGCACAAAGAAACAAGGGCAAACTCCAAAAGCGCTAGATCCCCTTTTACATATCCAAAACGCGCTCCAGACACCTTCGCGGCACGTTCGGTGTCAATGAGGTTGAGCGCCGTCGCAATTTCCATATAATCGCGCGGCGCAAAGTCGAACGTTCGCTTTTCTCCCTCTTCACGAACAACAATATTGTTCGACTCATCGCGTCCGTCTGGAACATCATCCGCGAGGAGGTTTGGCACGTGATAAAGCAATCGCTCAATTTTTTCTTGGTACTCCTTGACCCCCTCCTCGTACCTTTTTACTTCCTGTGAAAGCGTCTTCAATTCCGCTCGCTCACTCTCTGATGGTTTTGTCTTGCTTGCCGCATTCCTCTTTGCTTGCAAATCGTTAAGCTTTTTGACAAGTTCTCGGTGTGCCGTATCCAACGCGACAATTTCATCCACCACATCGGCATCACGCCCACGGCGCCGCATGTCGCGCGATATGCGCTCCGGCTCGTTTCGAAAAAGAGCAAGGTCGATCATAGGACTTCATCCGCAACTTCGCGGAGAATCGATGTTTTGAACACCTCCGGAGAATAAGGAGAGCCCTTGTGAAACCGGACATCCATATCATGGTCCTCAACCCATGCTTCAAGATCCCGTTGTAATTCGTCCTGATCGTAGCCAACTAAAACAACATTTGGCTGATGCTCTAAAATGACGTTGTAAGAGCCAAGCTCCTCATCCCCCACGATGACTTTTGTAACCTCCGATTCGTATGAGACGAGCTCTAGGCGTTCCTCAAGCAAACGCTCGGGAATATGTCCTTTCAGTTCCAAGACATGCTCATCACGCGCGACAACGACGACGACCTCGTCTCCAAGCTCTTGCGCCTCCGCAAACAAGTGACGGTGTCCATCGTGCACACCATCGAACGTACCAAAGATCATAACTCGATTCATAGGGCTTCTTCTTTTGTTTCAGATTTTAGCGTAGGAAACAAAATGACTTCTTTAATATTATGCGAATTCGTGAGGACCTGTGTGATGCGCTCAATTCCGATGCCTACGCCGGCCATGGGAGGCATGCCATGCTTCATCGCGCGCAGAAAATCGTCGTCGCGACGTTGCGCATCATCATCCCCTCCTTCGTGCGCTTCCTCCTGTTCCTGCATGCGCGCTTCCTGATCCAAGGGGTCATTCAACTCCGTAAACGCTTTCATGATTTCGAGTCCCCCACCCATCACGAGCTGGAACATCTCGATCCGTTCGGGGTTATCCGCACGCCGCTTTGCCAAGGGGGTAATCGCCGCCGGATAATCGATGATAAACGTCGGTTGGACAATTGCGGAGCGCACCGTCTTCTTGAAAATCGTGTCGAAAATCGTGCCGAGTGTCCACGCCTCCTCTACCTCAAGCCCAAGCGCTTGGGCTACGTGGCGAGCTTCCCCTATATCGTGAATTTCGTCAATATCCACTTTTACCTGATCAAAAATGGCGTCCCGAAACGTCTTTTTTGCAAACGGCACTTTAAATGAAAGCACGTGGGAATCAAAGGGCACCGCGTGAACATCAAGAGACAAGGCAGACACAAGCTGTACCACAAGTTCCTCCATGAGGCGCATAAGCTCCTCGTACTCCATGTAGGCGGCATACGCCTCGAGCTGGGTAAATTCTGGATTATGCGCGTGGTCTATTCCCTCGTTTCGGAAGCAACGCGCAACCTCATAGACGCGTTCAAATCCGCCAATCACACACCGCTTCAAGAACAACTCCGGCGCGATGCGAAGGTACATATCCTCTCCAAGCGCTTCGTGATGCGTCAGAAACGGTTTTGCCGATGCGCCGGCCGCCACATGCTGGAGCATCGGCGTGTCCACTTCTAAAAATCCGCGCGCATCAAAAAAATGACGCATGGCCGTGACGATCCGACCGCGGTCCTCAAACACCTTGCGCACAGATGGGTTGGCAATGAGATCAAGCTCGCGTTCTCGAAAACGCGTTTCGGTGTCGCTCAGCCCATGCCATTTTTCAGGCAGGGGCAGGATAGCTTTGGCGATGACACGCATACGTGTCACGGCAACACTCTCCTCCCCGCTTTTTGTACGCATGGAAACACCTTCGGCCTCAACAAAATCTCCTAAGTCAATCGTGCCGAGCAATTCCTCAAAACGGGCGCCGCCGACGGCATCAAACTTGACGAGCAATTGCCCTTCCCCCGATCCATCTTGCACGCACACAAACGCAAGTTTTCCGTGACGGCGAACCGCTCGCACACGGCCAACCACGTTCACCACGTCCTGCGATTGTATAAGATCCTCAAAAGATGCATGGTGTAATGCCCACGTATGCGTCCGGTTGATGTGTGCAGGAAACGGGTCATCTCCTGCATCACGAATCTTTTGTAAGCGCGCTTTGCGCTCGCTCTCTTCGGCCACCATAGTATTGCTTGCGACAATACCCACGATCGTGTGGGGCGTCAAGCGTTTTCAGTGGATAGATTTTACGGTGTACGAAACTTCGCCAGACGGCGTGTTGACTTTTACCGTCTGTCCAACTTTCGCGCCAAGAAATGCTTGCCCAAGGGGAGACTCATTGCTGATCTTTCGCTCCATCGGGTTCGCGTCGTGACTTCCGACTATCTGAAACGTCATGTCCTCCCCGTTCTTTTCTGCCGTAAACGTGACACCCATTTCGACCGTGTTGCCCCCATGTTGTTCTTCGACAATTTTTGCATCCGAAAGCATTGCTTCAAGCTGGAGCACGCGCATTTCATTTTCCCCCTGACGCTCCTTGGCATCGTGGTACTCGAAGTTTTCCGACAAGTCGCCTTGCTGTTTTGCCACCTCAAGTTGGTGAGCAATTTCCTTGCGCCCCTCCGTTTTGCGCCGCTGAAGCTCTTCTTGCAACGCCTGAAATTTCTGCTGACTCATGAATTGGTCATTGGACATATCCCGTACAACATTTGGTTTAGATGGCACAAAAAAAGAAAACCCCGCCTAGTCCTCACCGTGAAAACCACCAAGACAATATATCATGGGCGAGCGGAACCGCAACCGCAGACCCTTCTCCGCCCTCCTCCACAAGAATTGTGACAACCACCTCCGGGTTTTCAAATGGCGCAAAGCCCGTAAACCATGCATGCGGCTTGCGCTCTGTGTGCCATTGCGCCGTTCCCGTTTTTCCAGCGACCGCAACGGGCAAGCTTGCTAGTCGGCGCGCCGAGCCGCGCGTCACGGCTTCACGCAACCCTTCGCGCACCACGCGAATCACCTCTTGTGAAACAGGGCGTTCGCGCAATTCACGCGGCGGGATATCATGCGTGCGCTCCCCCACGGTATAGTGATCAACTATTTGCGGCGTATACAGCGTCCCCCCGTTTGCAAACACCGCCGTCACCATAGCCATCTGAATTGGCGTCACAAGAATATCCCCCTGTCCAATCGCCACATGATACGTGTCCCCCACATACCATGGCTCCCCTTTCACCTCGAGTTTCCACGCTGCGGAGGGCAAAAAACCGCTCTGTTCGGCCGGCACGTCAATTTGTGTCTGCGCGCCTAGGCCAAACGCTCTCGCATAATCCATCATGCGCTCAAGACCCAAGCCCGCAAATTCGTGCCACCCTCCTCCAATCGTATAAAAAAAGGTGTTCACCGATTCGGCGATTGCTTTGCGAACATTTGTGACACCATGTCCCCCGACCTTCCAATCCGGGAAGAAAAAGGCGCCAATGCGCAACCCTCCCGTACTCAAGAACGATGTGTTTTCGTCAATGATACCCTCTGAGAGCGCTGCCGCCGCCATAATGGGCTTGATCGTTGAGCCCGATGGGAACTGCCCACTCACCACGCGATTAAACAGCGGATGCGATGGATCGTTTAATAGTCGCTCGTACTGTTCTCTCTCAACACGCCGTCCAAAGATGCCATTATCATACCCCGGGAATGAGACGAGCGCCCGCACGGCGCCGTCGCGGGGATCCATTACCACGACGGACGCGTTTCGAATCCCGCTCACACGTGCGATGCTCTGCAGTCGCTCCTCAATAAACGCCTGCAGTTGTGCATCAATATTGAGCGTAAGATCGGCTCCATCCAACGGCTCACGCTCACTCAAAATGGACACCGCCCTTCCAAACGCGTCCGTCTCCACTTGCCGCTCCCCCGGCATCCCGCGCAACAACTCCTGATACGTCGCTTCAATCCCATTTTTCCCGATGAGATCGTAAATGGCGTACCCCTGCGGTTTCAAACTGGCATATTCCTCTTCATTCATGGATCCAATGTAGCCGAGCACGTGAGAGAGTGTTTGCGCCTTGTGGAGATCATATGTGCGTGCCATGGAACTCAACACCTCGAAGGAGGGATACACTTCGGGCGACGAGAGCACGCGCATCGCGTCCTCGTGCGGAAGATCCTGTGTGATAAGCACACGATCGGTAGATGGCGCGCTCTGCGAGAGCAAAAGATCATGCACGTCGGACTCACTGGCGTGGAGCACGGCAGATAGGTCTGCAACAAGCTGTGGATACCGCGCCTCATCTTGCATGGCCCCTGCGTTTACCCACAGGGAAAACGCGGGCCGATTGGAGGCAAGCTGTGCGCCAAAACGGTCATAGATATTTCCGCGCGGCGGCAAAATGCGTTCACGCAACACACGATTCCCCTCGGAAACACGAAGCCATGCATTTCCCTGCCACAACTGTAGTGACGCACCGCGCAGGAGCAGAACGCCTAAAAACGCCACAAAGAGTATGGATGACACCGCGACACGCTTCCATGAGAGTGATGGACCGATAAACGACGCTTGCCCAAGCCCATGCGCCTCGCCGGCAATAGCGTCCTCAAAACCTTGCTCACGTTCGTTGGACGGAATGCGTCCAAGACGGTCGATGGGCTGAATAGAAAACGGCTGGCTCATAGATCAATGCGCACATATTGCTGAACACGTCTTGCGAGATACGGGAAAATCGTAGAGAACACTAAAAGCAGGGCCATGAGTCCCAGTCCGTTCAGGAGCGCCTCGATAAGGAGCGTGCGCGCGGTTATCATTCCTTCAACAACGCTCCATGCTCCCGTGACAAAAATCCAGAGCATTCCCGTGACAACACCTACCAAGGCCGTCACGTAGCGTGATGTGTGCGGAACAAATTCATGCACGATGACATACAGCCCAAATCCAATCATAAGACCCAGTAACACCATGGGACCTACGGCAACCGATGCAACATCTGCAAACATCCCTTGCAAGCCAAACCCAATCCCGACACCCCACCAACGCAGTTGGAGAAGCGCGAACAGCGCGGGAATCAAAAGAACCGGAAGGTGGTCCAAGGGCACAGGCGCAAACAGCGAAACCCCCCACTGTGAAATCCACACCCACATGAAGAACAACGCGATGAACAAGACGCGCATCATAAAATTCCTGTGGCAAGCACGCCTAGAACCGTTGGGTGGAGAAGATCGGCGAGCGGCTCAACTTGGATCGTCGCAAACGACGGTTCCTGTGATGCATCCTGGACGTTGACAAGACCTATGACAAGGCCCTCCGGAATATGCGGGTCGATGCCGGACGTCACAATAAGATCATTAACGTGCAGGGATTCCTGTTGCGGCACATAACGCAGCTCCACAAGGGGAGACACGCCGCCTTCAATCACGCCAAGCGTGCCGGATGCTCCCACACGCATGGCGCCAATGCGCGTCGTATCGTTGGTAATGAGTGCCACGCGCGCCGTGTTCGCAAACACGTCCTCTACAACGCCAAGCAAGATGCCGTCCCCCTCGACGACAGGATCATACGCGCGAATACCGTCGTTTGCACCACGGTCGATTGTCACATACCGATTGCTACCCACGCGTTCGTTGTACAGCACGCGAACAGCGACGACGGTCATGCGTGATCGCTGTACATAGTGTAAAAGTTCAAGCGCCGCATCACGCTCCACCATGGCATTGCCCCACTGTGCCGCATTGAGTGCAACGTCTGAAACACGCGACTCAAGATCGCGAACGCGCGCCACAAGATCGCGTCGATTTAAAAAAAAGATCTCTCCCTGTTCTTCCACGCGCGCCGTTTGCGCGACAATTGGTTTTGTAAAAACGCCCGTTGCGCGTGTCAGTGCATTACGCACGGCATCCGTTCGCACAATAAAGGACGCCAAAAGCCCAACAGCCATGAGTGCCACGCCTCGAACGATCCATGACGTCCGATCCCATCTTTGCATACACGACGCACGTTAATACGCCGCAAGCGCGCCTTGTCGATCGGAGGCAGATGGAAGCGCCAACTCATGCAACAGCGCATCCGCATCCAGCAGGGCTCCCGTTCCGCGCACAACGCACGTCATCGGGTCATCGGCGATACGCACAGGAATTTGAATGTCTTTCGCCATCGCAACATCGAGCCCGTGCAACAGCGCTCCGCCGCCCGCAAGCACGATTCCGCGCTCATAGATGTCTGCCACAAGTTCCGGCGGTGTGATCTCGAGCGTCGCCTTCACTTGCTCCATGATTGTTTTGACGGATCGGTGCAGAGCTTCCCGGATTTGTGCGTCATTGACGGCGATTTCCCGTGGAAGGCCTGTCACGAGATCGCGTCCGCGCAGAGGAAGCACGGATGGCTCACTCATGGGCGCCGCGGATCCAATCTTCATCTTGACGTCCTCGGCAACTTTGTCGCCCACGAGAAGCCCAAATTGGTCGCGTGAATACTGAACAATGTTTTTATTCAATTCATCGCCCGCAATAAACAGCGCCTTCCATGTGACCACACCGCCCAAAGACACAACCGCAATTTCTGTGGTGCCTCCGCCTATGTCCACAACCATGTTGCCGACGGACTCCATCACAGGCAATCGCGCGCCAATCGCCGCCGCCATCGGCTCCTCCACTAAAAAGACCTCGCGCGCACCCGCCGAAAGCGCCGCGTCCTCAACCGCCTTTCGCTCGACTTCTGTGATCTCAAGCGGCACACCGATGATCACGCGTGGTCGCGGCACAAATGAAAAGGTCTCCTTGTGCACTGCGTCGATAAAGTACTTCAACATTTTTTCCGTGACCTCAAAATCCGAAATGACGCCCTTCATGAGCGGCCGGCACGTCATGATGTGCGGCGGCGTCTTGTTGATCATGTTGCGCGCGTCGCGTCCCACCGCCAAAATCTGCCCCGTGCGCGTGTTGATCGCTACAACCGATGGCTCCTGAATCACAATCCCCTTCTCTTGCGAATACACAAGCGTATTGGCCGTGCCAAGGTCAATCCCCAAATCCTTCGAAAGTTTTCCCATCAGTCGTTTGAGCATAAAAAAGGGAGCTTCCTCCCTCCGTGTTTGGATTATACCTGGCGTACCCCTCCCTGTACATCAATCATGCGCTCGGCCGCCGCGAGAGAAAAAACAATTCTAAAAAGACAAAAAAGGCAATAAGCAGCATGGTCGTCAGAAACGTCAGATAGCTAAAACGTGAGAGCCAAAGCGCCCCCACAAAAAGACTCCCGAACCAAATACCTTGTCGCAAAGAAGTATTCAAGAGCCGAACCGCAATCACGTCCATGTGAAATGAAAGGCGCATCAAGACACCCAAGACCGTCGCCGTCCCCGAAATGGCAAGCCACAACAATGCTGACAACAGGAGCGGTGTTGCCTCTCCAAACTCATGAGGCGAAACAAAAAGGATGATGGCGCCCGCAAGAACCCATATAAGCAGCGAACAAACTGCGATCGCGACAATGGTTCTCTTGAGCGCGACATCAAGCATACAGATCGCGAGGCGCTTCCTCGTACTGAATGCTCACGCGTTCGATGCTCGCCCGCGGCGCCTTGCGAATCACGTCTGTGATGATGGCGTCTTGCTGCATGCGAATCTCCTCCCCCAACGTCGCGTTGCGGCACGACACACACAATCGTCCCTCCACAAAACTCACACACCTTGCATGCAACAAAACGCCGTCGCCCAAGAGGCGCTCGAGCGCTTCATTCCCTGCCTGCACGATTTGCGCCGAGCTCACTTGGCGCACAATGCCGGCGCGCGACATGGCTGTTGATAAAAGTGTCGTGAGACGCTCCATAGACGTATGTTAAATGACAGCGCGGAATGGGCAAATCGTTCGGTAGTCACACGTCCCGCACACAAATCCGGGGGTTGGTTCAAACTGCCGCGCACGAATGTTCACGACGTGCTCGCGTATTGTAGCACGCAGTGCCTCCAACTCCGTTTCATCTCCCAAAAACGAGACACGCGATTGGTCTTCCAAATAGAGGTACGTGAGCTTTTGGGGAGACAGGCCAAGAATCTCCTGTGCCGCAAGTTGGTACAGCAAGAGCTGCATTTTGTCGTCAGAAGCAAGCGATGAGCGCGTTTTGGGGCTGCCGGTTTTGTAGTCGATGATTTCCACACCATCTTCGCACCAATCGATGCGGTCGATGCGCCCTTTGCATACAATATCATCGATGTGGACAACGAACGCTTGCTCCAACAGAAGCGGCTGCGGAAGCTCACGCGAAAGCGACGCGTGGTATGCGTGCAATTGTTTGAGTCCCGCGTTGCGGTACGCGTCTTTTTGGTCCGCATCCTTGTACCATTCGTCAATCCACGCATGCGCAAAAAAAGCCTCCAATTCCTCAAGCGAAACGGGCGGCGATGTCACCGCGCGCGTAACACCGTCCTCTACGCCGACGCGACGAACCCATTCATCAAAGAAGCGCCACAGTGTCGCGTGCATGGTTTTGCCAAAGCTCGTTGCCGCATGCCCCGGCGTTGGCACGCGAAACACATGCGCCCATTTGTATTGGAGCGGGCAATGTTCGTAGGACATGAGTTGAGAAAACGAGAACGCTTCGGGAAGCGGAACGTCCGCGCTCGTTGCCTCAACGGTCGGAGGTTGTTCAAAGAGGCTTTGCCGTGTCTGTTGATCCGTTGTATGCACAACCGTTGCATGCACTTCTGAAAAAAACGGCGACGGCTTTTTGAGGCGCATGCCGCCATACGAATCCGCGCACGTGAGATACACGCGTTCCTTTGCTCGTGTGAGTGCGACGTAAAAAAGCCGCCGTTCCTCTTCAAGATGCATGTGCGCTTCAGGACGCTCTTTGGACAGGCCTATCCCCACAGGGAGTGGGAGTGGCTCGCCGCGACGCGTCGAGGGAAAGCGCTTGTCCACGAGATTGACGATGAACACGTTCTTAAACTCAAGCCCCTTCGCGCTGTGAACCGTGAGCACACGCACGCAGTCGGGATCCGCAGACGCCTCTTCATCCACATCCCCCCACTCACCCGACTCCTGCTCTTCGCGCAAAACATCCAAGAAATCATGCAGATGCGCGTCGGGATGCACCACAAGGTATTGGCGCGCTCTATGTGCCAGCTGATTAAGGTATTGGCTTCCTTCGTTTGCAAGGGCGTCACCTTGCGCCATGATGTCGGGATAAAATCCGGATGTCGTGAGAATATGCACGAGTGTCTCGAGCGCATTGTGCGTTTGCGCAAACGTTTGGCACTCGCGTATCAAGGCCTCAAACGCTCGAAGTGTCTGTTGAGCCGCGTCGTGTTTCTCCAAACGTCCTTGCTCGATCGCGTCAAAGAGAGACACCGCGTTGCGCTTCGCATCGTAGGAAAGCCTAGAGAGCGTCATCGGATCAACGCCGAGGCGTGGGTGTGAGAGCCAACGGTAGAGATGCACCGAGTCGTGCGGCTGATCAACGACAAACAAAAGCGCCAGCGCGTCAATAACGACAGACTTCCGGTACAACCCCTTCATCGCGTAATAATGAAACGGGATATTGCGCGCTTCCAGCCGATGGAGAAACGGCAACGCATGATCATTGGCACGCACAAGAATGGCCGAGTCGCTCCACTGTGCGCCTTCGTCCTCCTCGTGCAACCGAACAATCTCCTTCACAACTGCCTCTGCTTCATCCTCTCCGTTTGCAAGCCGCATGGAATAGACCGCACCTTGATGCGCGTGTGCGCTCACCAATTGCTTCGAGAGCGTCCCCGCCGCGTGCGCCTCAAACCGATGCGGATTATTTGCCTGGATGAACGCATACGCCTTATCAAGAATCGTTTGCCCAGACCGATAGTTCTGTTTGAGCACGATGCGTTTAACCCCCGAAAAGTCCTGCTCAAATGTCCGGATGTTATCCATCGTAGCACCGCGAAACGTGTAAATCGCCTGATCGTCGTCGCCCACAGTGACAATCTGCCCATGCTCCTCTACGAGTTTTTTGACGATCGCGTACTGCACACGGTTCGTATCCTGAAATTCATCCACAAGCACATGGCGAAATTGTTTTCGGTAGCCCTCAAGAATATCCTGTTGTGCTTCAAAAAGCTTCAACACATAGTAAAGCAAGCCCCCAAAATCGAGCATGTTGCGCTCGTGCAGAATCTGTTCGTACGTGTGATAGGCGCCCGCAAGCTCAAGCGCGCGCTCTCTCTCCTGTGCGTCTTCTATGGTCAACACGTGCGCTTCGTATTCCTTGGGGCCGATGTTTTCATCCTTCGCGCGTGAAAAGTGGCGCAGCATGGGACGAATAAACTTATGCGGGTTGCCCAAGGGGCGGTAATGCTCAAGCGAGAATCGGTTAAGTGCGTTTCGCATGAGCGCATAGGCATCTTTTTCGTCGATGATGCGCACATCCGGCGCAATGCCAATGCGCGTGCCCGACGTCCGTAGCACGCGCTCGCAGAACGCATGAAACGTATGAATCCATACGTCCGTGTATCCGTAGGGCAACAGCCGATCCACGCGCTCTTCCATTTCATTTGCCGCTTTCTCCGTAAACGTCAGCGCAAGAATTTCGTTTGGCTTTGCGCGTCCCGTGTGGACGAGCCACGCGATGCGCCGCGTCATCACAGCTGTTTTCCCCGTTCCAGCGCCAGCCACAATAAGCAAGGGGCCGGACTCATGCGTCACGGCCTTTTTCTGCTCCTCATTTAATCCTGCAAGAACATCTTGCATGCTGACGTGGGTTAGAGATCGTTGCCAGAGTAGGACAAATTGAAACTTTTGTTAATGAGTGGAAAATCAGGCACAACATTGCCAAAGCCCGCCTCCCCCAACACACCCCAGTTACGCCAGGACGGGTCGCGAGGCGCCACGCGGTTGACATGGCCTTTTGCATCCGTCGTCACAAAATAGACGATCTCTCCACGCCATCCTTCAACAAGACTCACCGCACACGCGTTCTTTTTGAAAGTGACGCGAGCCGTTGCTGCACGTGTGGATCCCGACGGGATTTCGCGGAGCGCTTTTTGGATGAGTTCCATAGAACGGTGCGCCTCCTCAATCCGCACGCGAAACCGCGCATGCACGTCGCCATCCTTCTGCGTGACAATCTCGCTGTACCCCAACGCCTCGTATGCGGCGTATGGATATTCAACACGTGCATCAACGGGCATACCCACAGCACGCGCCGCGACACCCACCGCCCCGCGTTCCTGCGCCAGTGTGAGCGCAAGTGTCCCCGTCCCTTTGAGACGATTGAGAAGCGATGCGCTGTTTTCTGCAATGGCAACGACCTCGGAAAAATCTGTCGCGATGTGCTGAAGCTCATCCGCAAGCGCACGAGCAGCGTGCTCATCAATATCTTTTGTCACGCCGCCGACCGTGTTGACGCCACGCAAGAACCGGTTGCCCGACAGACGTTCATGGATTTGCATGACCATTTCGCGCAGTCGCGCTCCATGCGCACCGCCAAAATTGAATCCCGTGTCAATCATGATCGCGCCAATATCCCCGAAGTGATTTGCGAGGCGCTCTAATTCCGCAAAGATCACGCGCAAATAGTTTGCGCGCGCCGGCACTGCAACTTCGCCCAGTGTTTCAAGCGCCTGACAATACGCAAGACTGTGGCTCACGGAACTGTCGCCGGAAATTTTTTCAGAGAGACGAACGGTCTCCTCAATCGAAAGACGCTCAAACAGCTTTTCGATGCCCTTGTGCACAAATCCGAGTCGCGCTTCCAACAGCACGATCTCTTCTCCGGCAACGCTGAATCGGAAGTGGCCGGGCTCAATGATACCGGCGTGAATCGGGCCCACGGGAATTTCGTAAATCCCTTCCCCGTCAACGCGCTGAAATGCGTAAGTGCCATGTGCCTTTTTTGCGTGCACGTTCCATGCGACATCTTTTCGCAGCGGGAAAACATCTTGAGGCCACTGCTCGTGCAAGATGATTGGTCGCGGATCCGGATGTCCAACCGCCGTCAACCCAAACAGTGTTTGTATTTTGCGCTCGTCGTTCCCGGCTTCGTGAAAAAACGGCGTCACGGACGGAAACGCCTGCGTATCACGCACACAGATAAACGGCACGTGAAACGCCCGCTCTTGCGCGTCACCAAAGACATACCAAATTTTAAAACACCCATGTTCCTCTCGCTCGTCGGTTGCTGTCAC
>CAZDJC010000007.1:11217-13543 GCA_964505655.1 uncultured Gammaproteobacteria bacterium | reverse complement strand
GTTTGTTGACATTTTGCATCACGACGCGGTTTTCGCCCGGACGCGTGGAGCGTGGTGCCGCCTCGCCAAAGTCCGTTCCGAAAGAATAGTACGGCATCATGACATACCACTGTTCACCGGTTGCGAACGTGGCGAACCATTGGTTTTGAAGGTCGGAAGCGGACGGTGGAGCGTCCGTGGACGCGCATCCTGCACCAAACAACACGAGCGCCGTCGCAACGGCAAGGAATTTTTTCATACAATGAGTGTTCGTTGCATGGAAGGGGGCAATGCGCACACCCGATCACCCACATGGAAGCATGTTCGGCATCGCGCTTCATACGCGTCTGCGGCGCCCACCTGCACTGTCTCCCCACCGCCGTGCGTTCGATACGAATAGTTTGCACGCTCGCCGCACGTCACGCACACCGCACGGATTTTTGTGACTTCGTCGGCAATCGCAAGCAATGCCGGCATGGAACCAAACGGCTTGCGCGTAAAATCCATATCGAGTCCGGCAAGAATGACGCGTCGCCCATCGTCTGCTAATTCGGAGGCGAGCGCCACTATTTCATCGTCAAAAAACTGCACTTCGTCCACCGCCACCACGCGCGTGTTCTTTTTGACAGCGCGGCGAACGTGCTGTGATGTTTGCACGGAAACACATGGCAGCTGTATCGCGTCGTGCGTAGACACCGCGTCCGCCTCGTAGCGATCGTCAAAGGCGTGCTTAAACAACTGCACGCTTCGTCGCGCTAAGCATTCCCGACGCACGCGGCGCAACAATTCCTCCGTTTTTCCCGAAAACATGCTCCCCGCAATCACCTCAATCGACCCCGTCATAGCAATGATTTGATAACTTCCATATCCGCCTTGAGTTGCGGAATGCTCGATCGATTATACACGCCAACCGCCGGGTGAAACATAGGCACAAGGGACACGTCGCCGTAGGGCATCTGTGCGGAATACACCTGTGCGCGCATGAGGGAAATTTTTGTGATGCGGCTGCCGAGTCCCAAACGCTCCATGAGATAGGGCGTGGAGAATCGTCCAAGCGTCACGAGCACTTTCGGCTGAATGATGTTGATTTGTCGATCAAGAAACGGTGCGTAGATTGCGATTTCATCGGGGAGCGGATCGCGGTTGTTTGGCGGTCGATCTTTGACGATGTTCGTGATGTACACCTGTTCGCGCGGAAGACCAATATGCGCGAGCAATTCATCAAGCACGCGACCGGCCGCACCGCAAAACGGACGCCCCGTATGCGCCTCGTTTTTCCCGGGCGCTTCTCCAATAAACATCACGCGCGCCTCGTGACTTCCCTCTCCAATCACAGGAAACGCCATCGTTTTGATGCGTTCTTCATAGAGTGGCGAAGCGATAAGCCCCACCACTTCATCTTTGATACGCTTGAGTTCGTCCGTGCGTTCGCTCATGCGTTTCATTCTACTCTCCCCCGAAACGTTTCCCGACGTCGCGATACTTTTTCTTCAATAAAACGCGCTCTTTGGCGAGCTCATGTTCAAGCGCCGCCGCCGCGCGCGCGAACTGCTCCTCATCGATCGTTTTTGTCTCCGCCATGATTTTTTGCGCCTGACGCTTCGCTTCTTCAATGCGCGCCGCGTCGAGTGCTTCCGAGCGTCCCGCGGCGTCCGTCAAAATGACGACACGATTTCCCGGACGCACCTCTACGCATCCCGTCGATACCACGACGTCCTCCGCGCCGCTTGCCGTTCGTAATGTGACGGTCCCCGCTTTCAATTCAGACACAAGCGGGATGTGCCCCGGAAGAATCGTAATTTCCCCAGTCGTCGTCATGAGCGTCACGCTTGTGACTTGCGTTTCACGAACGATGCCCTCCGGTGTGACAATCGCGCATGTCATGTCGGGAGTCATACTATTTTTTTGCGGCCGCAACGACGTCCTCAATGCTCCCCTTCATATAGAACGCCGCTTCTGATATCTCATCGTGTTTGCCATCCAGGATCTCGCCAAAGCTTTGCACGGTAGCCGCAAGCGTCACGTATTTTCCGGGCGCGCCCGTGAATTGCTCCGCCACCGAAAACGGCTGGGAGAGAAACTTTTGCATTTTGCGCGCGCGGGCGACCGTGAGCTTGTCTTCATCAGACAACTCATCCATGCCCAAAATCGCAATGATATCTTGAAGATCTTTATAGCGCTGAAGCACCTGCTGCACGCCGCGCGCCACGCGATAGTGTTCGGTGCCGACAACTTGTGGATCCAAAACGGTCGAGGTGGAGTCGAGAGGATCAACCGCGGGATAAATGCCCAACTCCGCAAGCGATCGCGCCAACACCACGGTCGAATCCAAGTGCGCAAACGTCGT
>CAZDJC010000007.1:0-11117 GCA_964505655.1 uncultured Gammaproteobacteria bacterium | reverse complement strand
TCGGCCATCGTGAGTCCCGAAAGCGCCACGCGCGCGCGTGCCCCTGGCGGTTCGTTCATCTGGCCAAACACGAGCGCCGTCTTATTCAGCACCCCCGATGCCTTCATCTCGTGATACAAGTCATTGCCTTCGCGCGTGCGCTCGCCCACGCCCGCAAACACGGAATAGCCGCCGTGTTCGGTCGCGATGTTGTGAATAAGTTCTTGAATGAGCACGGTTTTGCCCACTCCGGCACCTCCAAACAGTCCCGTTTTGCCCCCTTTCAAAAAGGGACAGATCAAATCGATAACTTTGATGCCTGTTTCAAAAATCTCCGCTTTTGTGGATTGTTCCGTAAACACGGGCGCCGACGCGTGGATGGGTGCGCGCTTCACGCCCTTCGGATCGTCCATCTCGTCGATCGCGTCTCCGGTAACGTTAAACATGCGTCCAAGCGTTTCCTGCCCCACGGGAACGCTGATGGGCTTTCCCGTGTTTGTGACTTCCGTGCCGCGCGTGAGACCGTCTGTCGTGTCCATCGCGATGGCGCGCACAACGTTCCCGCCGATGTGCTGTGCGACTTCAAGCACAAGCGGCCGCCCTTCGCGCTTCACTTCAAGCGCCGTGTACACAGCGGGAAGCTCCCCCGTTTGAAAGGTCACGTCGACAACCGGCCCAATAATTTGTGCAATAGTTCCGTTCATAGAATAGGATAGTTTACTCCAGTGCAGCGGCGCCGCCGGAAATTTCGGCGATTTCCTGCGTGATGCCCGCTTGGCGCGCCTGATTAAAGGAAAGAGTGAGGGCATTGATCATCTCGGTCGCGGCATCCGTCGCATTGCGCATGGCCATCATGCGCGCGGCGTGTTCAGACGCGGCCGCCTCAAGAAGCGCCTGATACGTCATGGACTCAACAATGCGTGGAAGCACACGATCCAAAATGATCTTTTGACTTGGTTCGAAGGTAAAATCCGGCGCAGCGCCGTATGAAGATGCCTCCACAGTCGAAGGCGGCGCAAGCAGCGGCCCTTTGACCGAGCCCAAATCTTGTGTCATTTTTACGAGCGGCAAGAAGGACGCAACCACGGGCACTTGCGAAACCGCAGAACGAAAATCCGTGTAGGCAATAAAGACGTCATCATACACCTCTGTGACATACCCTTCGGTAATCGTTTTCACGATCGGCCGCATTTGCAAGGCGGTGGGTTTATCCGACAAATGCGTGTACGCCCCAACGATATTCAATCCAAGACGCTTTGCCGCATACCCCGCGCGCTTTCCAATCGTGACGGCATCCACCTGCACCTCGGTGGCATGCTCGGAAAGAAATGACCGGAGCGTGCGCACGAGCTGAACATTGTATCCGCCGCACAGCCCGCGATCGCTCATGAAGAGGACGACAAGGATCCGGTCGCGGCCGTTGGCGTGCCGCAGAAGCGGGTGTTGCGTGATATCCGTGGTCTTGGCAATGCGTCGTACCACTTCGCGCAACATCTCCACGTACGGACGGCTCGACGTCACGCGTTCCGTTGCCTTGCGCATCTTGGCGGCTGACACAAGCTCCATGGCCTTCGTGATCTTGCGCGTGCTTTTGACGCTCTTGATGCGCCGTGAGATGGCCTTTTTATTCTTCATGCAACTCCTGTAAAAAATCTTTCGTAAACTCGCGGATGGCTGCCACCAACGCAGTTTTTGTTTCGTCCGTCACTTGCTTGCTCGTGCTGATCGTCTCAACCACGCCCTCATGCATCGTGCGCATATTGCGCAAAAATGCCTCCTCCCACAGCGCCATCTTCGCCACGGGAACCTCGTCGAGATACCCTTCGGTCACGGCAAGAATCACCATCACCTGATCGGCAATGGTCATCGGCCGGTATTGCGTCTGTTTTAAGAGCTCCGTCGTGCGCTTGCCGCGTTCAAGCGTTTTGCGCGTTCGCTCGTCCAAATCCGAGGCAAATTGCGAGAACGCCTCAAGTTCACGATATTGCGCCAAGTCCAAACGCAACTGTTTGGCCACGCTCTTCATGGCCTTCGTTTGCGCGGCCGATCCGACGCGCGAAACCGACAACCCCACATTCAACGCCGGTCGCTGTCCTTTGTAGAATAAGTCAGATTCAAGATAAATTTGACCGTCAGTAATCGAGATTACGTTTGTTGGAATGTAGGCGCTCACGTCTCCGCCTTGCGTTTCGATAATCGGAAGTGCCGTCATGGAACCGCCGCCATACTTCGCGTTCAGTTTTGCCGCGCGTTCCAACAAGCGAGAATGCAGGTAAAACACGTCGCCGGGATATGCTTCGCGCCCCGGTGGTCGCCGCAACAAGAGAGAAATTTCGCGATACGCAACGGCTTGCTTGGACAAATCGTCATACACAACAAGCACGTCCTGCCCCTTTGCCATAAAAAACTCGCCGATGGCGGCTCCGGCATACGGCGCGATATACCACAGGGCCGACGGATCGGACGCCCCCGCCACAACCACAATCGTGTATTCCAATGCCCCCGCCTCCTCAAGTCGCTTCACGATTTTGGCCACTTTGGACACTTTTTGCCCAATCGCCACATAAATACACACGACGCCTTGCCCTTTTTGGTTGATAATCGTGTCGATGGCGATGGCCGTCTTCCCCGTTTGACGATCCCCGATGATGAGTTCGCGTTGACCGCGACCAATCGGGATCATCGCGTCAATGGCTTTGATGCCCGTTTGAAGCGGCTGATTCACAGATTCTCGCGTCATGACGCCCGGCGCCACTTTTTCAATCGGTTGGAACTGCGTTTCTGAAAGCGCGCCCCGACCATCCACGGGTTTTCCGAGTGGATCCACGACGCGCCCCACAAGTTCCTCGGACACGGGGATCGAAAGAATACGCTTTGTGCGTTTAACGATGTCTCCTTTTTTGATGTGTTCAAATGCTCCCAAAATGATGGCGCCAACACTATGCTCCTCAAGGTTAAGCGCGACGCCGTAGGTGCTTTCCGGAAACTCGATGATCTCGGAGGATTGCACGTCCGACAGTCCAGAAATACGGGCGATCCCATCTCCCACCTCCACCACTTCGCCAACGGATTCCTCGGTCACAGCTGGCGCAAAATCTTTGAGCTGCGCCTTCAATGATTCTAAAATGAGTTGTTTTGATGTTGCCATATTCCGTTATGAACGTGGATGAGAGGTGCCGAGTTGTCGCGCAAGCTGATTGACGGCGCCTGCGACCGACGCATCGATCACGCGATTGCCGCGTCGCACACGAACACCGCCAATAAGCGTTGGGTCTTCCGTGATGCGGATGGACTCCCGACGTGTTTTGAGTTGCGCCGCAAGCACGGAGAGCAATGCGTCGTCATATTTGGGAAGCGTGATTGTGACCTCCTCTTCTCCCGCAACTTCACCGTACGCCTCTTCGACCGCCGCGGGGAGATGCTTCGCCAAATGCCCATCTCCGCGTTGGCGCATCAATTCAAGAACGGATCGCACGCGCCCCTCGAGCATTTCTCCGCCAACATCATGGCACACATGCACCAAAAGCGCGGCATATCCTTGCAACGTCGATGTCGTCATAGAAGCGACTTCAGCGTTTCCTTTGCGTGCGCTTGCGCTTTGGATGTGTCAACGGCATCGTGCGCAACTTTGCGAACCGCCTCCACGATCAACGCCGCCATTTCCCCGCGCACCTCCTCCACCAAATCCTGTTTTTGCTGTGCCAAAGATGCCCGTCCTTCGACAATCACACGCTCCACTTCCTGCTTCGCTTCCTCAACAGATTTCGCCTTTTCTTGGAGAGACGCAGCTTCAGCCTTTTCGACAATGTCTTTAGCCTCGCGCCGCGCCGCGCGCAAGACGTCCTCACGTTCTTTTGTGAGTTCCGTCACGCGCCGGTCTGCATCCTCCGCTTTTTGCACACCCTCTTCAATGCGCGCCGTTCGCTCTTGCATGAGCTTCATGAGCGGCCGGTAAGCAAACTTCCACAGCACAAGAAGCACAATCAAAAAGTTCATGAGCTGCGCCACAAACAGCGTGGGACTTAGTCCCAGCGATCCCAACACATTACCCTCTTCGGGCTCGCGCGTTTCTGTGACAACCGTAAGCATACCTGTTTGTTCACGGTTGGAATTTTGCTCTTGCGCCAATGCCGACATACTCATGAACTTCACGCCACCTAAATCGTAAAGGAAACAACGAGCGCGTAAATCGCGATCGCTTCCGCAAACGCCATGCCCAAAAGCATCGGCACAAATACTTTGCCGGACGCTTCCGGATTGCGGCCGATGGCTTCCATCGCACGCGCGCCAATCAACCCAACGCCCAACGCGGGACCCAACGTCCCAAAGCCCATCACAATGGCCTTTGCCAATGTATCAAGTTCCATACCACGATGAATTATGTGTAAGAGACTGTCTGCCATGCGGCATTTTCACACCGCATCGCTACAAACTCCTACGGACCTCTCAAAAATAATTTTGTGATGAGCGCTAATGCGCGGGGCTCTCGTCGCCGTGCGGCTCCATTACCGCCACCGAGGCAAACGCGAGCACGAGCACAGCAAACACAGTCGCTTGAATAATGCCCACGAGCAATTCGAGGAAGAGAAACGGCACGGGCAATCCAAACGCCAATATCCCCGCGAGCACCGTGAGCAGAACTTCCCCCGCAAACACGTTCCCAAACAACCGCAGAGACAACGAAAGCATCTTTGCGACTTCTCCAACAAGCTCGATGAGTCCCACGAGAAACTCAATGCAGGCAATAACAACAGCCATCAGACCATGACGAAAGGCGGCAACAATGCCGCGAACATTCAAGAATTTATTCGCATGCTTCCACACACCAATCGCGATGATGCCAAAAAGATGTGTGAGCAGAATGGAGAACGCGGCCATGGCAAGCGTGAGATTTAAATCGGAACTCGCCGGGCGCAAGAGCGGGATAAGCTCGACTTCGCCCGCGTGAAGCTGATAGATGCCAATGGACCCTGTGCCCGGCAACAATCCGAGCCAGTTTGAAAACAGCACAAACAGGAAAATCGTCATCGCAAGCGGAAAAAAGCGTCGCGCCAATTTTTCGCTCCCCGTCACTTGCTGCGCAAACTGCAGCCCCACTTCAAACACCCACTCCACAAAGTTCTGAATTCCATGTGGCACAAGCGCGCGCTTCCTCGCGAGCACCATCGCGAGCACCACAAAAAACACAACGGCAATCCACGCGTTCACCATCGTGTTTGTGACAGGAAACGATCCAATCATGAAAAGCGGTTCAGCCGAAAGCGGCGGGATCATACGGTTGGTTTTTCGTAGAGTCGTTTGTATTGACGCGCGCGACGCACAACCCACACGCCCGTGAGCACAAAGGCCACGATCAGACACACGACAAGCGCCCATGGACGAGTGCCCCACTGGCGATCGAGATAGGTGCCAAGAAATGCGGAGGCGACGGCCGGGACCGCAATCGTCACCCCAAACTCTGCAGCAATACGAAGGCCAAGACGCATGTAGTATCCATCGCTCGCGGGCTTTTGGTCTTGTGGGTTTTTAGGGGCGTCGTTCACACGTCAAAATCAAAAAAGCGCAGAAAGTGTATCTCGCCCATCGCACAAGGTCAACGCTTACATTTTGTGAACGGCTAACGTTGGCCGTTTATCATCTGAGAGTAAACAGTTTTTCGGCGTTTTCGTCCGTCGCGGACTCAACTTCTTCAATAGAAACCCCTTTTAACTGTGCAATCTTAGCTGCCACTTCACACACATAAACCGGCTCATTGCGTTTTCCTCGATGGGGTTCAGGCGCCAAATACGGTGCGTCGGTCTCAAGCATCATCATCGAGAGCGGAACCGTCAGAGCCACATGTTGAATAGCCGTCAGTTGTTCTGGGTGTTTTTTGTCCGAGAACGTAACGATGCCTGTGAAAGACGTCAAAAAGCCAAGCGCGTGATACGCCAGAGCTTCCTCTTGTGTTCCCGTGAAGCAGTGCACAACGCCACGCCGTTTGAGATTGCCCCGTGCGATTTCATTATGCAAGATTTCCTGCATCCGTGCGTGCGCGTCCCGTACGTGCAAGACAAGCGGCAATGAGCACGCGTTTGCAAGTGCGATGGCTCCTTGGAGCGTCTCCTCTTGTGCGTGCTTGACTTCACGAGCCATCGCACCCTCGGGTAATCGGTAGTAATCAAGTCCTACTTCGCCGATGGCAACAACCTTCTGCGATGATACGGCAAGCGCACGATACGCATCATCAAATGCCTCTACGCCAACGTCTACTGTTTCTTGTGCGTCAGCGTGAAGTGTTGCCCTATGCGTGTGTGCTGGATGCAGTCCCACCGTGCACCACATGTCACTGTGTTTCGACGCGAGTTCCACGGCTCCTTGAGACGTCTCTTTGTTTGTCCCGATCGTGATCGCGCGAACATGTCGCTCCCGCATGCGCGCAATCACTTCGTCGCGGTCGTCATCATACGCGCGAAAGTGCAAATGGCAATGCGTGTCGATCATACAAAAAAGGTGAAAGCCCCAATGACCCAAGGGATGATGCGCGCGCTCCAGGATGTCTGCACGGTTTGTGTGAGCGCTGCGGGAAGCACGGGATAGGTCACGAGAAACCATGTGAGCGCGCCCGCAAACAACACGCCTTCGAGCAATCCAAACACGCCGCCCAACAATCGGTCGATCGACTTTGTAAATGGAATCGCCGAGATAACACGAAACACACGAATAATGGCATGCGCGAGATATCCCACAAGTTGCGACACAATCAAAAAGAGAACGGCAAACGCGACAATGCTCCACACCGGCTTTTCTCCCACGAACGGTCGTAGCCATTCAAACACGACGGGATGCACAAAAAGTGTGACGGCAACCGTCGCGACAAGCCCAACTAAACTCACGGCGGATGCCACAAACCCGCGCACCAGCGCTTGTCCCACAAATACGAGGACAATCACGAGAAAAATGAGGTCGAAAGACATGCTAGTGCTTTACCTCAATGCGCGGAAAAAGCGGTTCGCCCGTTTGGACTTTTCCGCCGGACTTCAACCCTCCCCACTTTGAGGCATCGCTTAAGGACATTTGCGCCTGCGCCATAAACGACGTGCCAAGACGCTCAAATAACACCATTGCAGTTGTCGGCATAAACGGCAGCAACATCCACGCGACATGCCGCAATCCTTCGAGCAAGACATACAACACGCGGGCAACGGCGTCACTGTCAATTTTCGCAAGTTTCCATGGCTCCGTATCGTCGATGTGCTTGTTGAGCGCCCGAACAACACGCCACGCTTCATGCAACGCTTCATCAAATCGCAAGGACTCCATCGCCGCGCGATAGCCCGTCCAATACTCGCGCACATCAAACTCATGCACGGGAGGCACGAGCCCGTCCGCGTAGCGCTCCGTCATAGACGCCGTGCGATGCAGCAAATTGCCGAACTCATTTGCCAAGTCGTTGTTGTAGCGTTCCTCAAGTCGCGCATACGAAAAATCGCCATCGCGGTAGAGCGGCATTTCCCGTCCCATAAAGTAGCGAACGGGATCAACGCCGTAACGCTCGACAAGATCAAACGGATCAATCACGTTGCCCACCGTCTTGCTCATTTTTTTTCCCTCAACCGTAATCCATCCGTGCACCGCCACTTGGCGCGGCGGATCCACCCCTGCGGCCAACAGCATCGCGGGCCATAAGAGCGAGTGAAACCGATTGATTTCCTTTCCCACAAAATGAATGTCACACGGCCAATATGCGCGCATGGCATTCTCTTTTTTATGCCCATACCCAATCGCAGAGATGTAATTCACGAGCGCATCAAACCATACATACATCACTTGGGACGCATCGCCCGGGACCGGAATTCCCCACGCAAGCGTTTTGGTAGAACGCGAAATCGAAACATCCTCTAGACCCGACTCTAGAATTTGAACCATTTCGTTGCGCTTGTCGTCCGGCACGACAAAATCCGTCTGCGCCGAAAAAAGTTCATTGAGCTTTTCCTCAAACGCCGTCAATTTGAAAAAATAGTTTTCCTCGCGATGATGCTCGGGAACAACATTGTGATCGGGACACTTGCCGTCCACAAGATCTTTCTCTGTTTTGAACGATTCGCACGGCACGCAATACCACCCTTCGTAAATTTTTTTGTAGATGTGGCCGTTGCGATCCACCTTCTTCCAAAATGCCTCAACCGTTTCGCGATGGCGTTTCTCGGTTGTACGAATGAAGTCATCGTTTGAGATATCCCACACTTCGGCCAATTCGCGAAATTGCGTCGCGTACTCGTCCACCACCTCTTGCGGTGTGCGTTTTTCTTGTTCCGCTTTGCGCTGAACTTTGAGCCCGTGCTCGTCCGTGCCTGTCAAAAACCACACACGCCTCCCCGTCATGCGGTAGTAACGCGCCGTGATATCCGCCACGAGATTCGTGTAGGCGTGGCCAATGTGCGGACGTCCCGAAGCGTAGTAGATCGGCGTCGTGATGTAGAACGGCTTCATAATCTCGCCTTATTGTAGCACAATGACGTATTCGCCTTTTTTGGTGGATGTCGTGAGCGCGCGCGCAACGTCCTGTACACTTCCGCGAAAGATTTGCTCGTAACGCTTTGTGAGTTCGCGCGCGACAACGGCTTGCCGCTGTGGCATCAGTCCTGCAAGCGCATCGAGCGTCTTTTGTATGCGGTGCACCGACTCATAGATCACAACGGTGCCAGACGTTGCCGCCACCTGTTCAAAAAACTTCTCGCGTCCCTTTTTCGTTGGCGGGAATCCCATCACACGAAAGGCATCCGCGCGGAATCCCGACAATGAAAGCGCGGCCATGACAGCCGATGCCCCAGGGATTGCTGTCACCGTGAAGCCTTTTCGCACGACGTGTTCTACAAGACGACCGCCCGGATCTTCAACCCCCGGCACGCCCGCATCCGACACGTATGCGACGTCTCCCTCTTGGAGCGCCACCATGACATTGTCAACAACGCGTTCGTGTACATGATGATCATAGCGCTTGACCGGTGTCTCAACACCACAGTGTTTGAGCAGTCTCATGGCGACGCGCGTGTCTTCTGCAAAGATAACATGTACGGCGCTAAGCGTGTCTCGTGCACGCGGCGACAAGTCACCCATGTTGCCAATGGGTGTTGCAACCATGTAGAGCGTCCCCTTCATTGCGACTGGATGTCGGTTACTTGAAACTCGGTGGAAGAATCCTGCGCTTGAATCCCCTTGTCATCAACTTCAATGCGTATGCCGTCTTGATTGGCGCTCTCTTCCACAACGAACGGCCCATCGATAAGCCCCTGCGAAATCACGTTGCCGTAGATTTCCGTTTGCGGATACGTGGCGCTCCATGCAAACCAGAAGATGCGCACGGGATACAGCGGAAGTAAGTCATCCTCGCCTTTGAGTTGGAACGTGAACGGATCGAACGTAAACCGAGCTCCTTCATTCGTGAAAAAATCGTTTTTGCG
The DNA here is from genome assembly GCA_964505655.1 of uncultured Gammaproteobacteria bacterium. GTDB lineage: Bacteria > Patescibacteriota > Patescibacteriia > UBA9934 > UBA11717 > 2-02-FULL-53-10. The sequence goes on along the minus strand of CAZDJC010000007.1, from coordinate 1,695 downwards.
TCGACGTGTAAAACGATAATCCCCTCGCTCATTCGCATGGACGGCGCCGTCATCGTCCACCCAAACCAGCACCGCCTTGCCACCAAACACATCGTTTTTTATACCCTTCGCGTGCGATTCGAGCGCCGCATAATCATATGCCTTTGCTGCGCCGTCAAACGCGAGACCAAAGAGTGCGTCTTTTGGACGCCGCCCCGAACTCCCCTTGTGTGCCCGAGGGAAGTAGATGCCCTTTGATTCAAGATACGTTCCGTATGGACTCACGTCATACGCAAAGGATGAACCGGTTTCCGTAGACAACACCATTCCATCTGGATGCACCTCTTTCCACACGCCAAATGGGATTACGGTGTGCGGAACAACCATAAGCCGCCGTCCGCTCTCGCGTCCGTAGACACCGCGTCCAAGAAGTTGGCTGTACAGCGTGCCTGACGTCCGATCGAGAATCAACGAATTGTTGTTCCACACGTATCCGGAGTATGCGAGTTCCATGTCCTCATCCACCACAAACGGCACAAAGGAGTCGGTCAACGGACTGTACGTGATCGCAACCTTTGCGTCTTGCACTTGATCGAGAACAATTTCGTGCCACGCAAGTGTTGAGAGCGGATAAAAACGGTATCGCTCGCCGTCAAAGATGCTCAATCCAACATGGTCATCAAACGGCGTACTGCCGGCGTCAGCTTCATCTGTGGAAATAAATTTCGGATCCGTGATAACAGGAACGTCTTGCGCTGTTCGACCAGTGGCAATGATGTCTTGTGGCCGCACGAGCATGGACACTCCGCGATAGCGAATGGGCTCGTCGTAATAGTTGCCGGCGTTTGTCTCGTTATTTGGCGTCCCGCGAACGATGCGGACTGCTTCGTTACTCTTGCCATCAAATCGCGTCGCAACAAAAACAGTAGCCGCCACAAGAATGACTCCAATGATCCACATTGCGCTTCGTTTCATAGGTTATCCACAAAGGAATATTGACAAAGGCCCTATTTTGCCTGTTATGCTAGTTTTATTAGGAGCAGGAAGTCCCGCTCCTTAGGTGGGACTTTTGTTAATCCCGAAAATCGCAAAAAGTATAACAAGTTGCCACAGAAAAATCGAGTGTTATACTCAAAATCCTGATTGTTCAGCATCACACATCATTCATAGCCTCACCTCATATGGAACATGAATTCTGCTCCCCGTGCGCAAAAGTTGGACAAGAAGCGCCGGATTTTACCTTAAATGCATGCCTCGGCAACGGTGAGTTCAAGAAAATTGCGCTCGCAGACTCTCGCGGCAAATGGACCGTCTTGTTCTTTTATCCTCTGGATTTTACCTTCATCTGTCCGACAGAAATTATCGGCTTCTCCACCAGATACGCAGAGTTTGAAACGTTGAACGCCGTGGTGTACGGATGTTCAACGGACTCTGTTAACAGCCACAAAGCATGGCTCAAAGATTTGGGCGAGCTTAAAACGCCGCTCTTGAGCGACATGACGCATGAAGTGTCCGCGGCATACAACGTGCTTATTGATGACGAGGGCATCGCCTTGCGCGGAACATTCATCATCGATCCGGAAGGCGTGTTGCAGTATGCCAACATTCACAGCAATCGCATTGGCAGAAGCATTGACGAAACGTTGCGCGTCTTGAAAGCGCTTCAAACGGGTGAGCTCTGCCCCGTGAACTGGCACGAGGGCGACAAGACGCTCG
>CAZDJC010000006.1:0-14099 GCA_964505655.1 uncultured Gammaproteobacteria bacterium | reverse complement strand
GGGCTGTGTTGATGGTCGCTTGCGATTCGTGATACGCCTCTGCTTCTTCGAGGTTCATGCCCACGAGGTGCTCTCGGTCTAGTACATCCGCCGTCGCCTTCAAAACCGCCGTTCCCTCCACGCGCACATGCAGCCGCGCAATGCCAGATGACGCCTGCACCTGATCAATCTCCACAAGCATGCCATCCAAATCCGCCGTGCTCAACACTTGTCCCGCCGGTACATGATCCTGTAACTGCACCTCGGCAATACGGCGCAAACGCTCACGGTCAAAATACACGCCCGTGTTTTTGACGATCGTCGCCACTGTGTACGTGCCTGTTTCCGTTCCTGGCTCCGTGTCAGAGCGTTTTTCGATCGTCTCCTGACGCAACAAAAATCCCTGAAGCGACGGAGCGAGTGACGCACGCCATTTTTCATCCAAACGCGTCTTCACGGTTTCAAGGAGTTTGACGTGCGCGACATTCAACATATCCTCCGTGACCGTTGCCCGCTTCACGACACCGCCCACCATCGGCGCCGCACTTTCGCCATAAATCAACGCCTGCTTAACAGGAGCCAGCCCCGGGATCGTGAATCGCGACGCTGGGATTTCCCCTTCGCGCCCTTCTTTATCGGCCGCGACTTCCGCTTGTATGGAACCATTTGCCGGGACCGTCACACCTTTTGTAAGGCGGAAAAGCACCCCGGACTCGGACAAAAATCGCGTGGTCGCCACAAGCGCCTGCTCGCTCCCGGACGTATTGGTAATCGTAATCGGACCGTGCGCTTTGGCAGGCACTTCAACCCCTTCGCCCTCCACAAGAAAGACATTCGATTCCTCAACCGTTTCCTCAAAGATCGCGCCCGGCACATCCTCATTTGCCTGCGGCTCCGTCATAACGGTTGCGAAAAACTCTGCGGAAACCGGCTCTTGCGATGTTTCAATTTTGATGTCGGCGCGGACGGTCGCAAGATATAAGACAGTCGCAAGCATCGCGAGCGTCACAATCAAAAAGGCCGCCGCAACGCGACGATACATACGCACCGAAGGCAATAATGGCGCCTTCGCCGGACGTGCTTTTTTCTCAATTTCCTTTTTTGGCATGGCCATATGGTAGCGCATCTATCACCCTTTGACTACTTGAACACAATCTTGGCCCACAATGGCTTGGATGGCCTCAATCACCGCATCTGTTGGAGCAACGGAATACTCGGTTTTGATCCACTTGGTGCGCCCGCCCGCCTGAACGGATAACTGGACCGGCGTGTCTCCCGGACGGCTTGTGAAAATCGTTCGCAACCCACTGATTTGTTTTTCAGACGGTGCCGCTTGGAACGTCAACACCACTGCAGGACCTTTAAACAGGGCATTTTGTTCCTGCTCTTTGAGCGCCGCGCTGTGCGCTTGCTCATCCACCCAAACACCATGCTTCAGCATCTCCAACACTTCGGTGAAGGATTCCTCATCAAAACGCACGACGCTCTCAACCGCAACCGAAACCGGCTGTCCTTCCCGATGCGAGACCTTCCCCGAGATAACACATAATCCACCCTCTTGAACAAATAATTTGTTCGGCTCGAATGCGCGCGGGAAAAAAACGCACTCACACGACGAAATCCCGTCTTCCATTTTAACAAAGGCCATCGAGTCCCCCTTTTTCGTGATGATCGTTCTTGCCTCTGCAATCACCCCAGCGACACGTACATGGGCGCTGTTCTCTTTTGCGGAAATTTCGGAGAGTGCGGTCACATGAGAGCGAAGACGCTCTGCATAGACAACATAGGGATGCTCGGTCACATAGATGCCGAGCAATTCTTTTTCCCACGCGAGCCGCTTGGCGCGCGAAGCCTGTGGCGCCCTCTGCAGGGAGAGCCCCCCTCCCGAAAACGAGGTGCCCAAATCAAACAGACTTGCCTGCTTTGTTTCCGCGTCTTGCTGCCACTGCCTGTGAACACGCAGAATTTGGTCGATGTTTGCAAGAAGAATTCCGCGTTCTTCGAATCGATCAAACGCGCCCGCCATGACCATGGATTCGAGCGATTTTCGGTTCAAATGTTTGGTAGAAACGCGCGCGACAAAGTCGCTCATATCTTTGAACGCACCATGCATTTTCCTCTCCTGCACAATGACGCGCGCCACTTCCGTTCCCACATTTTTAATTGCCACCAACCCCCAACGAATTTTCCCCTCCTTTCCTACAACGCCAAATCCTTCAAACGATTCATTCACGTCCGGAGGCAACACATCTATGCCAATGCGTCGGCATTCGTTGACTTCGATCGTCATGCGGTCGATGTTGCCCGTGTCTGAATTCATGACGGCCGCCATAAACTCCGCGGGATAATGCGCTTTCAAGTACGCCGTGCGATAGGCAATCATCCCATAGCACGCCGAGTGCGACTTGTTGAACGCATAGTCGGCAAATCCCTCCCAGTCCGCCCAGACTTTCCGAGCGATGTCGCCCTTGATGTTATTTTTTTGGCAACCGGAAATGAATTGCGTACGCATTTTGTCCAACACTTCGCGCTTCTTTTTTCCCATGGCTTTGCGCAACGTATCCGCTTCGCCCCCTGTGAAACCGGCCAAGGACTGCGAGAGTTTCATAATTTGCTCCTGATAAATCGTGACGCCGTAGGTCTCTTTGAGTGCCTCTTCCATAAGCGGATGGTCGTAGGAAACGGCCTGCCGCCCGTGTTTGCGGTTAATGTATTGAGGCACCATGCCCGCAGATAAAGGGCCCGGACGGTATAGCGCGCACATAGCAACGATGTCTTCGAAAGTGCTTGGTTTGAGTTCGACAAGATAGCGTTGCATGCCATCTGATTCGAGCTGAAACACACCAACCGTGTGCCCCCTTCCCAAGAGCGCAAATGTTTTACTGTCGTCGAGCGCAACCGTATCTAAGTCTACGTGGACGCCGTGAACCGCTTCGATAATCTCAAGCGCCTGCTCGATAATCGAGAGGTTGGAGAGTCCTAAAAAGTCCATTTTGACAAGCCCTGCCGCTTCTACGCTACTCAACGAATATTGACTCACATAGTCAAGATCATCATGTTGTGCCTTTTGAATGGGGACGTATTCGACAAGCGGCCGATCGGAAATCACAACGCCGCATGCATGTTGCGACGCGTGGCGCGGCGTACCTTCAATGCGGCTCGCGAGATCGATGACTTGGCGCGCAAGCGCGTCTTGCTCGTAGATGTGTTTGAGTTCCGCGGATTCCTTAACGGCCACACGAAGCGGCATGTGACGTCCTTGCTGCGGAGGCGGAACGAGCTTTGCGATCGCGTCTGCTTGTTTGAACGTCAGTCCCAACACGCGCGCCGCATCGCGCACAGCCGCGCGCGGCATCATCGTCCCAAACGTGATAATGCCCGCCACATGATCGCTGCCGTATTTTTGACGCACATACTCAAGCACTTCGGAGCGTCGTGTATCCGCAAAGTCCATATCGATATCGGGCATCGACACGCGCTCGGGATTCAAAAATCGTTCAAACAAAAGCCCATATTTCAGTGGGTCCAAGTCGGTAATTTCAAGTGCATAGGCCACAATGGACCCTGCGGCCGATCCGCGACCGGGACCCACAAGGACACCGTGTTCCTTCGCATAATGCACGAAGTCGTAGACAATAATGAAGTAAGAGGCGAATCCCATGTCAGCGATAGTCTTGAATTCATATTCAAATCGCTCGCGCACAACGGGCGTGATTTCGCCGTAGCGCTTGAGAAGACCCTGCTCGCAAAGCGTGCGCAAATGCGTGTTGTCCGTTTGGCCCTGCGGCACGTCGACATGCGGCAAAAAGTTTTTGTGCAAATCGAGCGTGACGTTGCAACGATCAGCAATCGCGACTGTTGCCTCTAGTGCTTCTTTCACATCCTGAAGGTCTTTCGTAATTATATCCGGATGCTTCATGGACAAATCTTCCAAGGTTCCCGAGAAGCGTCGCTGTTCTTCCATCGTGCGCCCTTTTTGGATGCACTGAAGCGTTTCGTATGCCTCGTGGTCTTCTGGATCGAGATAAAAGCTGTTCGCCGTTGCGACGAGCGAAATTTTTGTGTCCAGTGCAAGCTCCTTGAGCAAATTATTTGTTCGTGTCTGTTCGATGGAGTCTGGGCGATGCACGAGTTCAAGATAGAAGCTTCCGACGCCAAACAACGCTTGCAGTTCAAGAGCCCTTCGCACAGCCGTATCGCGGTCCCCGCGTTCAAGGAGTGACTGGATTTCGCCTCCGTCTCCTCCCGAAAGCGCAATCAAGCCTTCGTGATGCCGTGAAAGAAGTTCTGCGTCAACGCGCGCCGTGTAGTAAAACCCTTCCAAAAACCCAAGACTCGACAGTTTTAGAAGATTTTTATACCCCGTGTTGTTTGCCGCGAGAAGCGTCAGCATCCACGATTTTTGATCGATGCGTGCACGTTTGAGTGTTCGGTGCTCGGGCGCTACATGGACATCCAATCCGATGATCGGTTTGATTCCCGCTTCCCTGCATGCCTCATAAAATAAGATCGTGCCGTACATCGCATCGATGTCGGTTAACGCAAGCGCGGTCGCCCCCTGCTGTTTTGCGCGCGCAACAAGCGCTTTTGGGCTTGGAAGCGCATTCAAAAGACTATAGTGACTGTGCGTGTGGAGATGGACAAACGGGATCTGCATGGCCAGATATTACTACAATCAGAATCGATCGTCATGGATTGACAACGCACTCCTATGATGATAATCTCCGAATCATCTAGTTTAACTTATCTGTCGTAGCACTCGCCTTGTTAGCGCCCACAGAATCACGCTTGACTCGCCATGCGACACACTCCTTGTGTCGCATTATTGTTTTGGGACGATTGATACAACCCCCGTTACCATATATGGTTTCCATCATAGTAAACCGGCGTGCAGCGGCCCACTCTGCAATAGATCTACCTGCTTGATGACGGCCAGTGAGTATCTGGCCGTCATTTCTTTGACCGCATTGACACAAAGCCCAAGACGATGTATGAATGGATCAGCTATGTTTCGTTTAGCCCTCCAGAGTTCGCCACTGTTCACTGAACTATTCTTGACTGCCATACTTTCCCCGCCCCCAAAAGGCGGGGTTACTTTTTGACATCGCTCCGCACATGATATATAGATCCATCAGCACGCTTCTGCCCTCCAAAGTACTGCTACGCCTTCTGCCGCGGTCCAAACTACAAACGCTCGTCCATCATGTTGGACGAGCGCATTATTTACACCGTTGTTTCCTCACCTTTCAGCGCCTTTTGCTTGCGTTTTCGCAGTAGGGACCCCGCGAGAGCCACGAGCGGATCCAAAAGATTCGCATGCTGTTCGATTTTTTCGCGCACACCATGAATGGCCAATTCAATTTGACCAAGTGTCACTTTCACTTCGTCAAAGACAAGGTGTATGCGCCGCGCAATCATCGCAATGTGATAGAGCGCCCAACATGCAAACGCGGCCACCCACAGCACACAAAATGCGAGCACGATCCAAAATATTTCCAAAGGCGAGGTCATAGGTATTTCAAGTATATCTGTTATCTCTACTCACGCACAACCGCACCGAGCGTTTTTTGCACATGCTCCATGATGCCCGCAAGCGCCCCATGGATTTCGTCGGCAGAGAGCGTGTGGTCCGAGGCACCGAACGCTAGATGCAACGCAAACGATTTTTTTCCTGCTCCCATGTGCGCGTCACGATACACATCAAACAATTCGACACGGCGAAGCATGTCCGTCGCCTCACGTACTGCACGCTCCATACGCTCATAGTCCACAGATTCGTCTGTGAGAAACGCGAGGTCGCGGTACGCTGATGGAAACACGTCCGGCTCGCGATAGATTGGCGTCATGCGCAGATGTGGCTCAAGATTCGGCACGTCAAGTTCTAGTAGAGCCGGTTTGCACTCAAGTCCAAACGCCTTTTGTAACATCGGGTGCACTTCGCCCACAGTGCCCACGCACGTTCCATAAACCAAGATACGCGCCGCGCGTCCCGCATGCACCCAATGTGGCAGTGCGTCACGAGTCAATTCAAACGTCACATGATATCGATCGCTCAACAAGCCGAGCATCCCTTTCGCATGACGAAACAGATTTTCGCCTCCTTCCGCATCCGTCACACACGCCACAAGCATCGAGCGTTCCTCAGGCAGCTCGCCCTCTCGAGGAAGATACACGCGCTGCAATTCGAACAAACGGAGAACGGTGTTTGTATGTTCTTCTTGAGCAATCGTCTTCAACATCGTCGGCACGAGGCTTGTGCGCATGACGCTTTCGTCTTTAGACAATGGATTCGCAAGTGTCATGGCCCGCGCCACATCCATGCCAGCGCGCTGCACGTCGTCGGGATCCACAAAGGAATTTGCATAGAGTTCCGTCCATCCATGACTCGAAAACACGTCCTTTATTTCCCCTTCGCGATCAAGCAGCGTGTCGCGTTCGCGATGTGGAATGACGCCTTTGGGGAGCTCGTCTGGAAGGTTGTCGAATCCGTAAACGCGCGCGATTTCCTCCGTGAGATCAACGTCCGCTTCGATATCGTGGTCACGCCAAAACGGCGTCGTGACGCGAGCGCTATCCGTGGCGACACGGAATCCCAGTCGCTCAAGAATGGCGTGTTGAATGTCGGCCTCAATCGTCACTCCGATAAGCGCGTTCACGTTCGACGGATGAAAGCGTTGTGTTTGAGCCACATACGGCTCGCGCTCTGAATCAAAAACCGTTGAAACAACGTTTGCCTTGGCTACGCGCTTCAACAACTCAACGGCTCGCGCCATTCCATATGCTGGGAGTGCACGCGAGAGCCCCTTTTCATACAGTTGCTGGGAGTCTGAAGCAAGATTCAGTGCACGCGCTGTTTTGCGAATGGACAACGCGTCAAATGTCGCGGCCTCAAGCACGATTGTTTTTGTCTCCACAGTCACACCCGAATCTTTGCTACCCATAATGCCCGCGAGCGCCACGGGCCGTTTTGCATCGGCAATCACCACCATGTCATCTTGCAAAATATGACGAGAGTCATCAAGCGCCTCAAATGCCTCTCCCTTTTTCGCGCGCCGCACACTGATGCGCTTCCCTTCGAGCTTGTCGTAATCAAAAGCGTGAAGCGGCTGGCCAAACTCTAGACGAACGTAGTTTGTCACGTCGACAACGTTATTGATGGGCTTTGCGCCCGCAAGCAAAAGGTGTTTTTGCATCCACCACGGAGACGGACTAACTTCCACATCAAGCACGAGACCCAAATATCGTGAACACAATTCTGGTTCATCAACTTGAAGCGTGAACTCTTTTTGCGTGTCTTCGCTCCCCTCCGGAAGTTCCGGTTGATAGAGAAACGCGTCACGCATCTCACCCAACGAGGCCGCATACGCCTCGCGAGCTTGCCCTACAACCGACATCGCATCGGGACGATTCGTCGTGACTTCGATATCAAAAACGATTTCGTCTTGAAGACCCAACGCCTTTGCAAGCGGTGTGCCCGCATGCGCTTCCTCGCCCAACACAACCGAACCGATATCCCAAATCATGCGCTCGCCCGCCGACAGTTTGGCAAATCCGATTTCCTCCGGCGCGCAAATCATGCCCTCACTGTGCTCCCCACGAATCACCGCAGGCTCAATCACGGCTTCGTCCGCCCCGTGCCACAAGACGTGCGCACCCACACGCGCAACCGCCACAACCATTCCCGCCGCGACATTCTGCCCTCCGCATACGATCTGCAACGGTTTTTTCTCTCCCACGTCCACAATGCAGACACGCAAAGCATCGGCATTTGAGTGCGGCTGAACGTCCACAACACGCCCAACAACAACACCTCGCAACGTGTCTTCCAAACGGCGCATGCGCTCCACGCTGTTTCCAATGCGTGTCGTGGCCTTGGCAAACTCAACCGCATCCACCTGTGTTGTGAGAAATTCCTTGATCCATCCAAATGGCACGAGAAGATTCATAGTCTCATAATCAAAACTGCTCTAAAAAGCGCAGATTGTTGCGATACATCACGCGCAAATCCGAAATGTTGATGCCCGCGCGCATAGACGCCGTTCGCTCGACACCCCATCCAAATGCAAGCGCCGTGTAGCGCGCGGGGTCAATACCGCCCGCATGCAAAACATCGGGGTGCAACATGCCGGCGCCTCCCAATTCCAGCCATCCTTCTTTGCATAAGCGGCACGTGAGCGCTTTTTCGTTTGTCCCCCCTTCGCACACACCACACGTGATGTCCACCTCAAACGATGGCTCCGTAAAGCGAAAGTGATGTGGACGCAGGCGAATAGACCGCGACGCGCCAAAAAACTCCTTCGCGAAATGCGTAAACAAACCCTTGAGCTGCGTCACCGTCACGCCTTCGTCCACAAGCAATCCTTCAAACTGGTGAAACATGGGGACGTGGTTTACGTCCGACTGACGACGATACGTTTTGTTGATGTTCATGGTGCGAATGGGAAGCACGCCGCGTTCCATTTCGCGCACATCGCCGTTTGTGGTGTGCGGTGTCAAAAGCATGCGTCCAAATTTCGGATGCTCCGGCGCGTCCAAAAAAAATGTTTCCCAGTTGTCCCGCGCGGGATGATCCTTTCCGATACGCAATGTTTCAAACGCGTACCACTCCCAGTCGATTTCGGGGTGACGGACACGCGTGAATCCGAGACGTTCAAAAATGTGTTCAATGTCGCGGATGGCCTGCGTCGTCATGTGAAGATGCCCTTGCGGCGGGCGTAATCCCGGCAATGAAATATCGATGCGCTCCTCTGTCGCCAACGATGAAAAACGCGCTCGCTCAAGCTCTTTTTCCTTTAAAACGATCGCTTCTTCTATCTCGCGCTTCAAGGCGTTTGCCTCTTCACCTATAGATTTCCGGAGCGTAGCATCAACATCTTTGAGCGAACGAAGCACATCTTGAAACGCGCTCTTGCGTCCAAGATACTTGATGCGCAATGCCTCAAGCGTATCTATCGTTTTGACGCCTTCGAGGTCATTCAAAAATGCTTTGCGCACGTCTTCGACGGAGCGTCCCATATTATGCCAACAACCTCATAATATCCTTATACGTTACCAAGATCACCAAGAGGATCAGAAGCGCAAACCCCAACCCATGCGCCGCACGTTCGTACATCGGAGACAGTTGTTTTCTGCGAACCGCCTCGATGCCTAAAAAGAGAAGGCGACCGCCGTCGAGCGCCGGAAACGGAATGATGTTCAAGACAGCAAGGTTCACCGATAGGAGTGCTGTGAAGTAAAGGAGGTAAGAGAATCCGAGACGCGCGACGTCCCCTGTCATCACGGCAATGCCCACGGGCCCCGCAAGATCAGCGCCCACGCCCTCCCCCCGAATTAAGCGTCCGATCAATGAGACAAATCCGTCGACCGTTGCACTCGTGAGCGTCGCCGTCGCCCCCATCCCTTGCACGACAGCTTCAAACGGCGCGTACGACACGAGGCCAATCGTCGAAAGCTGCGCGCCAATCATCGCACGACTGTCTTGCAGTAATTCGGGCGCTAATGTGAACTCGCGCGTTGCTCCGTCGCGCTTCACAAGGATCGTGAAGTCCGTGCCAACAGGTACAGCGCCAATCAATTCCCGCGCACGCGCTGCATCCGTCACAGACACGCCGTTCACGGCCAACACTTCGTCGCCCATTTCTATTAACGCACGCATCGCGGGCGAATCCGGGAGCACATACGTGATTTGCACGGATGTGTTGCGAATATTTGGATGACCCGGAAGCGCATCGTCCACAGACGTTGGAATCCCCCACATGAATCCCGCGCTCAACAAGACAAACGCCAACACAAGATTCATGGCGACCCCCGCCACCAACACGGCAGCGCGTTTGCCTTTCGACTTCGCCGCAAAACTGCGCGGTTCTTCGCGGAACTCCCCCGTTTCGCCAAAAATTTTTACAAACCCCCCGAGCGGAATGAGGTTGACCGAGTACTCCGTTTCTCCGCGCCGCAGCGCAAACAGTCGCGGCGGAAACCCAAATCCAAACTCCTCCACCTTCATCCCAGCCCACTTTGCAATCGCAAAATGCCCGGCTTCATGCACAAAGACGAGGAGAGATAAGATAAGAATGAAGAGAATGACAGTCAGAGGTTGTTATTATGTTCGAATCATTATACCGCACGTGCGTCAAGACGCCTGCACGGCGCCTCGCGCGTAGAGCATGTTCACGATTTCGTCGCGGCGCGCGGTCATCTCTTCGTGCGACGACCCCTCCACGCGTAACCGCAAGACAGGATCGTTTGCGGACGGGCGAACGCTCATCCACCACGTAGGAAAATCCACCTTGAGTCCGTCGAGATGCGACACGCGCGCGCCGCCTTGACTTCCAAATCGCTCCTCCAGTTCGCGCATCGCGGCATGCGTGTCGTCCACGTAGTAATTCGTCTCGCCGGAGTGCACATATGTTTTGATGCGAGCAATGAGCGATGAGAGCGGCGCGCCCGACGCGCGGAGAATGTTGAGGAGTAAAAGCGTAGCAAGCATCGTGGACTCCGCGCGGAACATCTCGCGAAAGTACATGTGCCCGGAATACTCGCCGGCAAGCGCGCCCCCGTGTTCGTGCATCATGCGCTTGATATGCGCATGCCCGACCGGCGTGGACAGATGGCGCCCGCCCATCTGCGTGACGGCGCGTTCAACGTCGCGCGTACATCCGATATCGCTTAACACCAAGGCTCCCGCTTCTTTTTTGAGAAGCGCTTGCGCAAGCAGCAACAATACATAGTCCGACGAGACAATGGCGCCGGTTTCGTCAACCACGCCAATGCGATCCGCATCCCCGTCGTATGCAAAACCCACATGCGCGCCCTTTGCACGAACCATCGCCCTCAAGTCATGCATCGTTTCTGTTTTGACAGGATTGGCTTCGTGGTTAGGAAACGTGTCGTCAAGATCAAAGTACAAATCCGTGTGTTCAACGCCAAGACGCGCAATGATCTCGGGAAGTACAACAGATGCCACAGAATTTCCCGCATCAAACACAACAGACATCCCCGAGAGATCCATGTCGCCCGCCACAGAAAATAGATGGTCAAAAAATGCGGGCTTCACGTCGCGCGTCTCCAATGTGCCCCGTCGGCGCGCATGATGCCGCTCGCCTCGTAGGGCACGGTCGCGGATGTCTTCCATGCCGCTCCCAAATCCGATTGGCTGGACGTCGGCGCGACACAACTTCACACCGTTCATCTCGGTCGTGCAGTGCGAAGCCGTCACCATGAGACCGCCGTCGATCGTCTCATCGGAACCCACGGCAAAATACAACATCGGCGTCGTGCACAAACCGATGTGCATCACGTCTACCCCCGCCTTCAAAAGCCCCTCGGTCAGCGCAGAGACAATCCGCGGAGAACTTCGCCGCATATCCCACCCCATTGCGACCCGCTTAGCCCCCGTGTGCGCGGCATACGAAAACGCCGTCGCCTCCACCGCCTCATCTGTGAGCTGGTCCTCGTGGCGCGCGCGCACGTCATACCCTCGAAAAATGGTCGGATCTATTGCCATAACCCTTTTCAAACCCGCGATCATCGCGTAAGATGTTTTTAAGAAGAACAGTATAGCATTACTGCGTTTCGCCTCATTTTTAAGGACATTTTATGCCGTTGCTCCCCCTAATCCTCCTTGCCATTGTCATTGTGATCGCCCTGTTTTTCCTTGTGCTCTACAACACACTCGTCACAAAACGGAATCGTGTGGATGAGAGTTGGTCGGACATTGACGTGCAGCTCAAGCGCCGGCACGATCTGATCCCGAACCTCGTGGAGAGCGTGAAGGCGTACGCACAACACGAACGAGAGGTGTTTGAGAACGTGACGCGCGCGCGATCGGAGGCCATGACGGCGCAGACGGGAGGAAACGCCGCGGCACTCGCCAATGCAGAGAACATGCTTTCGTCGGCGTTGAAGTCGCTGTTTGCCGTCGCCGAAGCGTATCCCGCGCTGCGCGCCAACGAAAATTTCTTGAACTTGCAAACCGAGCTTGCGGCAACCGAGGACAAAATTGCCGCCGCGCGTCGCTTCTACAACGGACTCGTGCGCGACTTCAACACGGCGATTCAACAGTTCCCGGCTATGTTGATCGCGGGGTCCATGGGATTTAAGACGCGTGAGTTTTTTGAAATGGAGGAAGGCGATCGCCAAGTTCCCGACATCGGCAAAGCACTTTCGAAGTAACACAAGGCCATGTACAACCACATCGCCGCAAATAAGCGAAAAACCATTTTGCTCATCGCCCTATTCATGGCGCTTGTTGTTGTGATCGGCTACACCATCGGCCTTCAAAACGGGGACGTATACGGCGCGATGATGTCTGCGGCAGTTTTCTCGGGGTTGTTCTCGATCGTCAGTTACTATCAAAGCGACAAAATCGCCCTTGTGTCCTCCGGCGCGCGCCTCATCCAAAAACAGGATCATCCCGTGCTGTGGCACACGGTGGAGACATTGGCAATCACGTCGGGCTTGCCCATGCCACGCGTCGCCATTATCGAGGACCGCGCGATGAACGCGTTTGCGACAGGGCGCGATCCCAAACACGCCGTGGTTGCTGTCACCCGAGGATTACTCGACGGGCTTTCCAAAGTGGAACTTGAAGGCGTCCTTGCGCATGAAATGTCTCATGTGCAAAATTACGACATCCGTTTGATGACGGTGGTCGTTGTGCTTGTTGGAACCCTCGCGCTTTTGGCCGATCTGTTTCGCTTCGGATTTGGCGGGCGGCGCGAGGAAAACGGCGGCGGATCCCTGGCGCTTGTAGGTATCGTCCTTCTTTTACTGTCTCCTTTAATCGGCGAATTGATCAAACTCGCCGTGGGCCGTTCGCGCGAATATTTGGCGGATGCGTCCGGCGCGCTTTTGACACGCTATCCCGAGGGGCTTGCCTCGGCGCTTGAAAAAATCTCCGCCGACCGACGACCGCTCAAACGCGCCAACCACGCTACGGCACACCTCTACATTAAAGAACCATTCGAGGAGTCCGTCCTGACAAGGCTCTTCTCCACGCATCCCCCTGTCACCGAACGTATCGCCCGTTTGCGAAACATGGCATCATAACAACACACATCCATGAGCGACATCGTTGAAAAATTTACCACTCACTTAAAAAATGTGCTCACACGCTCATTGATTTTGGTTGCAGAAACAGGCGCTGACACCATCATGCCCGAGCACTTGCTGTGGGGAGTCGCAACCGAGCAGGGATCCGTGGGCGCAGAAATTCTGCGCAAAGCGCACGTCAACGCTGACCGTTTGCGTGAGTTCATTGGCGTGCCGGATTCCATTCCCGAGTCAACGGTCGCCGCCTCCGATGCGCTCCCGCGCCTCTCCGAGCAATCAAAACGCGTCATCGAGAAGGCAGTGCTGACGGCAAGCGTCTACGAACACCGCTACGTCGGAACCGAACACTTGATTGCCGGCATGTTGCAAGTTGGCAACGCACGC
Organism: uncultured Gammaproteobacteria bacterium; assembly: GCA_964505655.1. Taxonomy (GTDB): domain Bacteria; phylum Patescibacteriota; class Patescibacteriia; order UBA9934; family UBA11717; genus 2-02-FULL-53-10. The sequence continues at coordinate 686 of CAZDJC010000006.1, read as the reverse complement.
CTCGCGTCGTTTTTCAAAACATCGAATGTCAACATGGAAGATATCCGCCATCAGCTCAACACGATTTTGAAGGGCACACAGCTCTTCCCAAAAATTCTCGAGAATGACCAAGCGCCTAAACACAGGGCGCACGTCCACGACCACGAGGCGGAGGAAGAAGACGATGAGGAAGAGATGAGCGCGTCTGACCTCCCGACGCTCGAATATGTGGCGACAGAATTAACGACGCCTTCGGCTGTCGAAACGATTGATCCGGTCATCGGACGCGATGAGGAAATCAATCGCGTCATTGAAATTTTGACGCGGCGCACGAAAAACAACCCCATTCTCGTTGGCGATCCGGGCGTTGGAAAAACGGCAATCGTGGAGGGGTTGGCGCGACGCATCGTGGAAGGGTCCGTCCCTCCGTCTTTGGCTCACAAACGCTTGTTTTCGCTTGATCTTGGAAGCGTCATCGCAGGGACCGTGTATCGCGGCGAGTTTGAAGGACGCATGAAGCAAATCATCGACGAAGTGCGCGAGCAGCCCGACATCGTTTTGTTCATCGACGAAGTACACATGATCATGGGCGCAGGGTCTGCCTCTGGATCATTGGACGCCGCCAATATGTTGAAGCCCGCTCTCGCGCGCGGTTGGATTCGTTGCATCGGCGCCACGACACCGCAAGAATATAAAAAGCACATCGA
>CAZDJC010000005.1:10146-15304 GCA_964505655.1 uncultured Gammaproteobacteria bacterium | reverse complement strand
TCCTCGCACACGATTCCCCTCTTGCGACGACTTCTTGCAATGCGTCTGGACTCATCGCGGCGTCCTGATTTGTGAGATACACCCACGATGCGCCAAAGCGCAACGACGCTTCCCATCCCCGAACATGGCCTCCGGCATAGCCATCGTTGACAGGCGATGAGATAACCTCCATCGATGGAAGTTCAACGCCCACATACGCGCGCCAATGCGCTTCAATCCATGCATCCATGCGCCCCGTACTGGACGGATTATCAATAACAACGATGTGCCATCGATCGCGCGGATAGTCAATGCGTGTAAGCGACTCAAAGAGACGCGTAAGATCGTTTGACGCGTCTAGAGAATGATATGAGATAACTTGCACCGCTATCTTCGGCAACATGTCAACTCCATTTCACCAAATACTTGAGCCAGCTTGCCACATGCGCACGCGCCAAGCGGTTGGACAACAACCCCGGAATGACGCCATCCACGCGCGCGGAATCTTTGGCGTACGCGTGTGTGAGTTCGGCACCCGTGTGATAGTAGACAGGCCGCCCACGCTCCCAACACTGACGACATAAATCCACATCTTCAAAGTACATAAAGTACCGTTCGTCGAATCCGCGGAGTTCATGAAATACATCGCCGCGAATCATGAATGCCGATCCCTGCACCCAATCAACAAGCCGCACGTCATCGTGATCAAAGTCATCCATAAGAAACGAGGCAGAGTAGGCGCGTCCACGCGGTGAATTCAAAAACGTCGTGCGGCGCGCAAACGGTAAAAACCATGCAGGGAAACGGCGACACGTTTCTTGGATGCGTCCGTCCAGATAGCGCGTCCTGGGCGCCGCGATTCCCACACGTGGATAGCGTTCCATAAATGACAAGAGCGTTTGGAACATGCGCGCATCGTGAAGATGCGTGTCGGGATTTAGAAAGAAATAATAACGTGCCTGCACACGGGACGCTCCCTCATTGCACGCGACACCAAATCCGTCGTTACGATTTCGCACAATCACATGCGCCTGCGGCAACTCACGTAACACGATTGTTGCAACATCAAGATGTGGCGATGCGCTGTCCACGACCACGACACGCGTTGCGGCACACGTGTGTTCGAGCGCCGTCTGCAACGACGCCAAACATCCCGGCAAAATTTTGTCGTACACCACAATAATGACAGCAATGTCAACGACTTCCGGCATAAAACGCTCGTTTTTGAAAGAGATGTTTGCGCAGACGCCACGTATCGCACCACGCGTACCACACAACAGACGGGTGTGCGAGTGCATGATACAAGATTTTTCCAAGCTCGTAGGGGATCACCCAAAGCCCGTCGCGAAGCCAGTCGCGCCCGCGTAGGTGTGTGATGAGATTCCACACGTGATTGCGGTAGGAAAACAACCGCGCATTGTGAGACATCCGCCTTCGGTTGTCTTTTGCAACACCGCGCTCGTGATAGGCAATCGCTCGCGGCACCGTAAGCGTACGCCACTTCGTTCCGGAAAAACGGTATGCCAAATCCACATCTTCTTTGTACATCCAATATCGTGGATCAAACAATTGCGCGCCGAAGCTCGTCTGTTCGACGGCGCGCCGGCGGATCATGGGCAAACACCCAGACACACCGAACACGTCAAATGGTTCTTGTGTATCGGGCATATTGATCACGTCGCGAACTTCGTGCGCACGGTTTTTGAGAAGTCCGGCCGTGTCAACTTCTTCCGTTGGACACACGCGGCCCTGTTCAAAGTGACATCGTATGATGAGTCCCGAGGCAATCGCAACGGTTTCGTTGTCAAAGACGCGGCGCAGATGCTCGATGTATTGCCTGTCCAACACCGCATCTTGATTCACAAGCATAACGAGATCGCTTGTGTGCAACGCAAAAAGCGCCTGATGACCTCCCGCAAATCCCGGATTGCTCGCGTCATAGGAATAGATGGTCTTCCCATTGTGCGTAAAAGCTTCGACAACGCGCCGCGTCTCAGCAATCTCACGAGGATCATGACTATGATCGCGCACATGAAGTATCCAGTCTTGATCCGTCTGCGCGCTAAGACTTTGCAAAAGGGACGGCAAATAGCGCGCGCCGTGATATGTCACGAGTTGCAACGCGAGCGTCATACGCGAGAATGAACATGAAGTACATCCGCACACACGCCTGCCGTAAGCGCAACAGGCGCCGCAACGCCCACAAGCGCCGTTTGCCACCACGGATGCCACTTACGAAAATAGCGCAGTAAACTTTGTGACAACATACGCTGTTTTCTCGCCACCGACACTTGCGCAAAACTGCGTCCAACGCCGTCAATCGCCTCAATGTCGGCATGGTATTCAACGCGATATCCGGCGCGCCGCACACGTTTGCAAAAATCCACTTCCTCAAACCACAAAAAGAATCCCTCATCAAATGCCCCCACCACATCAATAAGTTCCTTGCGAAAGGCAAAGTACGATCCGCGCACCTGTTCAACGGACTGTGTCACGCGATAGTCAAACGCCTCGCACCGATAGGCACAGACAACGCTCGGCATCACGTGGGGAATTTTTAACAAAATAGCCAGTTGATCGCGCCATGCAGGATCTCGTCGCACAGATGGTGCGCGCGCACCATCAACACGCATGAGCGAGCCGCCAACAACTCCAACGCGCGTGTCGCGCTCCAGCGCCTCCACCGTTTTTGTGAGCGCGCCTTCCGCAACACACATATCGGGATTCAACAACAGGATGTTTCGCCCTTGCGCCACTTTAAGTCCTTGATTCACCGCATACGCAAATCCCGCGTTCCATGTGTTTTCAATAAGAAGGATGTTTGGAAAATGTTCGCGCAACATCGCGATGGAGCCGTCGTGCGACGCATTGTCCACGACAATCACTTCGCGTGAAACACCATCTTGAAGCGAAAAAAGACGCGCGAGATTCTCCCGAAGCGCCTCTTTGACATTCCAATTCACGGTGATGATGCTTAAATCTAGCATGGCTATAACACAAGTTGACTGTTTTGGCCGATAACCATTGAGTGTGCATTGGCCACCGGAAGTCCGTCGCTCACGAGCGACGCCGCACGTCCAATGATACTGTCCATAATGCGCTTGCGCGTTTCAATGCGCGCGTCATCCATCACGATCGAGTGTTCAATCTCCGCGCCATTGATCGTGACATGCGAACCAATGGACGTGTGCGGACCGATAAACGCATTCGCAACATGTGTGTTTTCTCCAATGATGACGGGGCCGCGCACAAGAACATTCGGACCCACGACGCTTCCCGCTCCAATGCGCACACGCCCCTGCACACGTGACGTAGCATCAATAGTCACCGTGTGATCTATGACCGCCTCCTCAATCGACATTTCGTTCAACAAAAGCTGGTTGCCCTCCAAAAGATCCTCCGGCCTTCCCGTGTCTTTCCACCATCCCGTGATTTCCTCATACCCCACGCGATAGCCATTTTTCAAAAGCCAATCATTGATATGCGTAATTTCAAACTCGTTGCGGTTGGAATCCTCGCGCTTGATGTGCTGAAACGCTTCAAGATGCGCGCCCATTTTGTAGAGGTAGATGCCGGTAACCGCCAATTGACTTGGCGGAATTTCCGGTTTTTCGACAAACCCTGTCAGGTTGCCTTTCTTATCAAACGCCGCAACACCAAACCGTTTTGGATCCGCGACGCGCGAAAACGCGAGGCAACAGTCAAGCTTGTCGTTTTGAAAACGTGCTACAAACCGGTCAAGACTCCCTAACACAATGTTGTCGCCAAGATAAAAAAGCACGTCATCGTCGCCGATGAATTCGCGCGCGTTGTGCACAATGTGTCCGATGCCAATCGCGCCGCCCAGTTGTTCAATGTAGACAAAGCGCGCGCCAAAGCGCGATCCGTCTCCGCATGCCTCCCGAATTTCCTGATCGCCCGGATTCACGTTGATGGCGATGTCCTGAATGCCCGCCGCCACGATTTTTTTGATCGCATTAAAAATCATCGGCTCATTGCGCATCGGAATGAGATGCTTGTTGATCGTCCACGTGATGGGACGCAAACGGGTGCCATGACCTCCTGCGGCAATAACCGCTTTCATACGTTACGCAATAAAGTCCGATGAGTGAAGATATGCGCAGAGGGCGTCTTGCCACGGACGCATCGGTGGACATTTTGTGCAGTGCAACACCGTGCAGGCAGGCGGACGAACTGTGCGTGGAAAACGCGTTGTCGAAACTGGCGTCACATGTGGATGCAGATCGAGGAGCCGAAAACACTCCTTTGCCCACGAATACCACGTCGCCACACCCTCGTTGACCGCATGGTAGAGACCGGAAGGATGTTCTGTCAAGAGCGTCTGTGTTTGCTGTGCAAGGTCGGGAGCGTAGGTGATGGAGCCATACTCATCGTCCACCAACTCCAATTGAGAACGTTCGCGCGCAAGCGTGATGATGCGATCCACAAAACTGCGCTTTGCGTCCGGACTTTGCGCCGCGCGTCCAAACAACCAATTCAGCCGAATCACATACGCGCCAGGATGCGCATGCATCACGGCGCGTTCGCCATCATGTTTTGTGCGCGCATAGACACTTTGCGGATGCGGAGTGTCGTTTTCTGCATATCCATCTCTCTGTGTTCCGTCAAACACATATGCCGTTGAGTAGTGCACAAAGGGAATGTCGCGCGACTGTGCGTATGTTGCCAAAAACGTTGGGGCATCCACGTTAAGCTTTTGCGCCATCTCACGGCCTTCGCCTTCGGCCTGGTCTACAAGATTGTATCCGGTGGCATTCACGAGGATGTCGGGCTTCGCTTGATCGAGCGCCATCGTCACGCGCGTGTTGTCCAAAATGTCGCATTCTTGTTTGTCCCATGCAAAAACCTCGTGCGTCGAAAACGCACGAACGAGTTCCTGTCCCAACATGCCTCGCGCTCCAAGAATCACCACACGCATATCATCCGCGCTGAATTTCCCAGAACCCATCACCAAACGCTTCGGGAGGAATGCGATACTCCTGTCCCGACTCGGGATGTGGATCAAAATGATGCGAGACGAGATACAACATGTGCGCCGGTGCATCGTACGGATTGGATAATCCGTGCGCAACGCCGTGCGGAATGTAAAGCAGTTGCGCTTTTCCCACTCCCATGACAAAACGCATCTTCACGCCTTCCGTGACAGAGCCCTTCCGCA
>CAZDJC010000005.1:0-10046 GCA_964505655.1 uncultured Gammaproteobacteria bacterium | reverse complement strand
ACGCGCGGCTCCCAGTGCGTGTCACGCTTGAGTTTGGATGGATTAAGCGCGTAACGTTTATCATGCTGGAGACGATCGGGAATGTACGTTTTGAGCGCCACGGGTTTTTGAAGTATCATCAACACGTACTCTGCAATATCTTCGACGGACTTTTCCACTTGTGTTGCAATGTTGTATGCCTCGCCAATCTTCCCGTTGAGCAAGATGGCTTCGATGGCGCGCGCATGATCGTCCACATGGATCCACGGACGGCGGTTGAGACTGCTCTTGTACACAGGCAACGGTTTGTCCTCAAGCGCGTTTGTCGTGAAAAGCGGAATCACTTTTTCGGGAAATTGGTATGGTCCGTAATTATTTTCGCAATGACTGATCGTCACGGGCAACTTGAATGTGTGGAAGTAGGCCATGACGACATGGTTCGCCGCGGCTTTTGACGCGTTGTATGGCGTTTTGGGATTGTACGGATCCGTTTCTTGGAATGCGCGCGGATCATCGAGCTCGAGATCGCCAAACACTTCGCATGTAGAAATGTGATGGAATCGGCTCACCTTGGCGTCGAGCGCGGCCGCTAACAATGTCTGTGTACCAAGAACATTGGTTCGTACAAAAATACCCGGATCCATCATGGAGCGATCGTTGTGTGACTCCGCGGCAAAGTTCACGACCATGTCTACACCTTCGAGTGCCTCACGCGCTATTTTGTAGTCACCGATGTCTCCTTTGATAAATTGGTATCGCGCGTTCCCTGAAACGTCCGCAAGATTTTCCAAATTGCCCGCGTATGTAAGCGCATCATAATTGGTAACCGTGTCTTCCGGGTGCTCACGCAGCCAAAAACGGATGAAGTTCGATCCAATAAAACCCGCGCCACCGGTTACGAGAAGTCGCATAGTTCTTGGATATTAAGGGAAACGTGCTGACAAAGCAAGAGAGGTAGGCGTGCTTTACTACACAAACGCCGCTACCTCATTGTGACACGCACACCACTACGAAATAAGCGCTTCACGAATCACGTCCGCGTCGCGGTCAAGTTGTTCTGCCGGACGTTCAAGCTTTGGCCAAAAGCGTAATCCATCGTTTCTAAAGCGCGGCATGATGCGCACGTGTGGATACATGACAGTCTGTCCGCCTACTTCACCGTTGTTCATGGCCGCATCAAACCCTTCCGCCCCCACAGCTTTTGCGATGCGTGGACCAAGGCGATGAACGGCACGGAACATCTCGTCAAGTGATCCAACTTCATTCTCATACATGTTCGCACCCTTTGCCATCTTTGGAACAACAAGTGTGTGTCCTGGTGCCACAGGCGCAATGTCCAAGAAAGCAATCACATAGTCGTCTTCAAAAACAATGCGCGCGGGAATTTCCTTGCGAATGATTTTGTGAAAAATGGTTTCTGTCATACGGAAGCAGTTTAACAATGGACGAGCATATTGACAATCGCGCACGCTTCATTTTTACTGTGCGTGTGAGTACCTTGTGTGCCAATGCTGCGGTGGTCTTTTTAGTAGCATCTGCATATAGCGTGTTGGTTCTTTTGTTGAGTTACCTGTGCTGTGGATACTATCATGCGCGGGCATGGCGAAACGCCTTCGTTATCGCAAGTGATATTCAACGGAAATGCAGAATTTTGTTCAGTCACGAGAAGAAACTAGCAAGTGGTTCAGTCCGTGTCAGCAACATCCTGTACTTCTACCTTCGCAACTGCGGAGACAAATTCGGGGATGACTGGGTTGAGATGGCACTCGTGAAGCGCGTTAACGCACTCGTGCGCGAGATAGAGCTTCAACGGACAGCACTCATCAAGCGTGAGATACGCAGAGAGTTGCGACGCACTGGCAAAATTCTTTTGTCGCTCAAAGAGCTTGTCGAGAAAGCAATTGCACTCGTCGAGCAACCGTCTCCGTCACAGAAGTCCATCGATGCGACCGTTGAAGAGATCCGTCGAGAAGTCGGTCGCTGTTACCAACTGTTGTGGGATGCGCCGGAAGTCATTGCGGCAATTGCGCCCGATGTGTGGCAGCAAGCAACGATTCACAATCGTGAGGCACACAACGCACAGCGACAAGTATCATCGTAGCGCCGGCCAATTCACTCTGGCCGGCTCAATTTTTTTGGCGCACGGAAAGGACATAGAGCCATCCGACGCCCACAACAAACGTCACCCAAAATAGATGTGGCGAAAAGAGCCGCGTCACTGATGTTGGTCGAATCAATTCGAGCAAGACGAACAATACCCAACTCGTGAGCGAGACGGTGACGATCGTACGTGCAATGCGCCGCTTGTTATGCGTCGTCATAATCCTATGCGTTTCGCAAAAATATGTGCAACGTCACGAAGCGCTCGCGGCGGTCGTTCAAACACCATCGTAATGGACTGAATCTCAACAGACGCCTCGCGGTCGGTTACGTGTGGAATAGAATAGACAAAGCGTAACGCGGACGACGATCCCACCGCGGCCTCGTCAACCATCTGCTCGCGCTCAAGGTTTGCCAATGAGAATGTCGCGCGCGCTACATACGCGTCACCGTCCTTTTTCGGCGGAACATATTCAGCGAGCACGTAATCCACGCCACGCCGATCCAACGATGTCCGATCATCCAACCGCACCGTGAACGGATCAAAAAATGCCTCGCGCGAAAAGGCGATTTGCCCATCTGTCACAAGCACAAGATCCCCCTTTGGAATCACCACAGGGACAACACCCGTGCTCGTCCGAGCCATCGTGTAGCGCTCATGCGGAACAGCAATATCAAGCGTCTCATCGCCAACACGAATCGTTTGAATGCCTTCCGCGTGACGCGTAAACACCGTGAGATATTCTGCGTTTGTGTAGAGCGTGACGCCGCGCGGTTTGGATGCATACCCCACGTCATCGCCAATCGTCACATTGCGCATAAACGATAACCGCGGGACCGATGAGTGAATCTCGCGCCAATAGATATCGGTGTTCGCGTTCAATTCCACTTTGACAACGCCGGGGTCCGGATCACGCACAACAAGCCGTAACGTTTGGCGCCCAAGCGCACCTTGCGTGTCGGCCTCAATACCATCGTCATCGTGTCGCACTTCCGCAAGCACATGCCCATCTTGATACGCGCGTACCAACACAGGATCGCGACCCGGATTGCGATTCATGTCCATGTACACGATATCGAACACAAGATCGCGCCCGTCTGTTGCTACCACGAATTCGTGGAAGCCGCGCAACGACACTGATGTTTGATCCAATCCCCCGCCCGACGTCCATTCGTACGGCACCATGGAATCTTCCGGCAACTCGGCATGAAATGTCGCGATACGTGATCGTACGGGAGGACGCGCCAAAAAATCATCAATCGATATGTACCGCGGGAAACGCTGCCAAAGCGTCAACCCGTCTTGTTCCACTTTGGACCAATCCAGACGATCAAGTGTCTCGTGCATAAGCGGCTTCAACACGATCTGCCCGGCTTGCGCGTTGACTGTCGCGCCCAACTCCACAAGCGGTTGCGAACGCGAGAGAAACCGTGTGTCAATCGTCACCGTTTCGTAATCGCCCGGAGGTGTGACGGAAAGATACACGGGATCGTTCATGAGCACCGCAGAGACGCCACGAGATGTTTCGCGCTCGATGACACGATTCGACGGACGAAGACCGTGCACAAATGGGTTCACGTCTCCCGGCGTCCACACGACGCGCGTTTTCCCGTCCAAATCAAGCGACGTCCATGCAACCAAAACAAATAATGCGACCGGAACAAGCCACAACACGCATTGAATCAGTCGCCTCATAGCGCTTTTCGCGTCAGCAAATACAGTGTTTTGTCACGAAGCGTCGCGGCGTCTCCAATCATAAGTCCCAGAGGATCGAGGCGCGTCGTTTGCAAGAACGCGACATCCACCTCCGGAAGTGTCAGGCCAAAATACCACAAGCGCGCGCCCTTTTGCTGTGCCGCGTCATGCGCCGTTTGCAACGTCGCGTACGTCAATGCGTCGCGCAACGGCACAATCACGGAGCGTTCGGGAAAAAGATATTTATCAGCGCGATCAACAACAACAAGATCGTTCGCCGACGTGTGCTCGAGAAGCCACGTACGCTCTTTTGCATCTCGTGCAAGTGAATTCCGCATCGCAATCAATCCCTCATATTGCCCAAACACTGTCGCAGACATGGACAGTGCCAGAAATAGAACCGCGAGACATCTGACAACTGTTGCGCGCGCCGTGCGTGAATAGCGCTCAAGGATCCTAGAGAATCCATACGCCGCGACACCCGTCATAAACACCGTCACCGGAAGCCAATAGCGGATGTAGGACGTCCCGATGGAGATAACGGACGGATCGGGATTGTCGTGGAATTGCCATGAACCGTAGAGAATAAGCAGATAGGCGCTCACCACAACACCTGTGGCGCAAAGCGCTTTGTGCGCAGGACGTGCGCGACCTGCGATCCATTCGCGTAGGAAGACGATCGCTCCCACCAAGAAGAGCGCCGTCCAGCCCCAAAAAAACGCGGCGTGAAAATGCCAGACGTTTCGCACAATATTCATTTCATGAAATCCAAATGGAAGCACGGCATTAAGTATGGTCATGTATGTCGGTGTGACAACAGACGGCGTCACCACAATGCCAGGGATTGCATCAACAGGCGCGTGGTATCCGGAAGCAAACGGTGATCCGTAGAGCGAAACGTTGAGTGTGGACATGAGAACAAGCGGTGCGACAAGTCCAAACAACATCGGGACGACATGCCATGCGCGCTTTCGTGCAACCATCCATGCGCCCATTGCAAATACCGGAGCCACCCAAAGAACTTCATTTAGACGCACAAAGAGTGCGGCGCCAACAAAAAGTCCCACGAGGAAGAGCGCCACATCACTGTGTGATCTTTTTTGCGTTGCATGAATCCAGTGCGTCCACAGCGCAAACGCAAAGATGAGCAAAGACACAAATAAAACATTTGGATGCAACCCGCGCGCCGTGTAGTGCCACCATCCCGGATGCACACCCAATAAAAACGCCGCGATGCCTCCCGCCAACGCACTGCGTGTCCACATGCGAACCGCATACCCCCATGCAAATACAGCCGCAACTGCAAGCGCCGGGATCAAAAGCGCAAGCGTTGCAACGGGCAGATGTGTCAATTGAAACAACGCGCGCAATAGCCACGGCAGACCAAGCCAACTGCTTGGGACAAAAAATCCCTGCACCACAATGAGACTGCGCGGATGCACGAGATTTCCCAGCTCTGCGTACGGCGCCTGCGTTTTCAATCCAAACTCCGCAAGATACGCCACAGCCGCTTCGTCGGGCGAATTCCACTCACCTGGAACCGAAAGCATCAGCCATGCGTATCCAAAAAAGAGGGCCGCCGCCCCGCAGATCAGCACGATTCTCTGCACATTAAAGCCCATACGTAAACAAACTCATGATCGCAAGGATCACGGCCATAATCAAAACGACGGTTCCAACCATCACAAGCGCCGACACATGAAGCGCGAGCGCAAAGAGAAGCAACGTCACACCGGTCACTTGGAAAAACATTTTTGCCTTTCCCCAGACGTTCGCCGACACGGTCACTCCGCGCTGGCGATGCAACAATCCTCCAAGCACAATCACTAACTCCACAAAAATGACGAGCGTTGTAAGCCACCAACCAACGGAAGTGACAATTACCACAATCGCGGCAAGCGAGATGAGCATCTTGTCCGCGATCGGATCAAAAAACGTCCCCCACTCCGTGACTTGTTTGCGCACGCGCGCCAACGAGCCATCAATCACATCCGTGAACGCCACAAACAAAAACAACGGAATGGACCATGCATAGGCGTCAATCGCGAGCACCCACACCACAAACGGCGTCGCGAGAAACCGAAACACCGTCACGTGGTTTGGCAACACGAACTTCGGAATGAACGGCAACACAACACGCTTCATGAGATGATCGTGCGGATACAATTGCAATGGGTTGCGCATCACAGGCATGTTAGAATGTCTATAGACATCATATGACCTTATTTCGCAACATGTATGTGAAGTATAGCATCACGACCGTCGCCGCACTAGCGCTTTTAATCATGGGAACGCTGTGGGGCAACGCGTGGATTTTTGGCGGCGGCATGCTTTTGTCGTTTGTTGTGAGCGCCGCGCTGTGTTCGCGGCCGTGGCCGTCGCATCTGCGAGGAACCCGCATGGTGTTGGGCGCCATCATTGCCCTTTCCCTCATCATGATCGGCGGAAGCTTGGTGTACTATTTCGGTCGCGTGACGCCTTCGACGATGTTGGTGCTCTGGGCCTTTTTACCCTGTGTTTCATGGGTGATCGCGCGTGGCTATAAGCAGACACCTTACATTGAAGAACCAGCGGTCGCATCGTCTTTTCCCGTGTTATGCGCCGCATCACTCCTTGTTGTGAGTCTCGGCGCGTTTTGGTTTTTTCTATCGCGGTTTGAAACGCTCGAGCCATCACGCTCACCGTGGCTCGTTGTTTCTCCTGTGATTCTTCTTGCCATAGCCGCATGCACGCTTTGGTTGACGATCATCGCCCGCAAGGGCGCAACGCGACTAAGCATCGTCGCCACAATCGCGACATTTTTTGCTGTGGTGAGCATCGCGTGGTCAGTCTATCCGCTCGGATATGGTTTCGATCCCTTTTTGCATCAAGCCACGCTCGATCACATTGCGCAGTTTGGCACCATCGCACCCAAACCACTTTACTACATCGGACAGTATGCGATTGAGCTAGCGCTACTCGTTCCGCTAAAAATTTCCGCAGCCGCAATCGATCCGTTCGTGCTTCCTGTTTTAGCCGCGCTGTTACTTCCGGTTTTGGCCGCTACATCCGTGTGGCACATCACCAAGCGCGCCATTCCCACGTGCGTCGCGGCGCTTGCCACCCTTCTACTCCCCCTGTCTCCCTTCATCAACACAACACCGCAAGGGTTGGCATTTCTCTGGTCGCTTGCCGTCATGTTTCTCGCGTTGCCCGAACTCATCACAGGCGCGCGATGGACGCCGCATACACTACTTGGCATCGTGGCATGCGCAACGCTTTTTATTCATCCGCTCGCCGGTTTGCCCGCCGTTGTTTTTTGGCTTCTTGTTGTTTTCTTTTCTGTGCATGATGCGCGGTATCGAACCATGGCGCGCGTATGCGGTTGGATTGTTGCCGCCCTAAGCAGCATGATGCTTCCAGCGGCCTTTTCCTTTTTTGGCGAGCGCGGAACCACATCGTCTTCCCTTTCGTTTGTGGCACTTTTCCCGTCCCTTTTCTTTGAAAATCACTTCAACGTTGTTGGCGACTTTGTTGAAATTGTCACAACAAACGGATGGGTTTGGCTTGTGGCGCTTGCGGCAATTGCCGCGTTGACCTTGCGTAAGATGCGCTCGCGCCAATGGCTCACGTTACCGCTTATGTCTCTCGTGCTCTTGGTGAACGCCGGCATTCTTGTAGGCGTTGGCAACTTCTCATTTCTCATCGACTACGAACGTACAAACTACGTTGACCGCGTCGTGTTCATGGCGCTGTTATTTATCGTGCCCCTATCAGTCGTCGGGTTGTCATTGCTCTTGGAACGCGTGTGGACGTTGAAACGCGCGTCTGTCTCCGTAGGTGTAGCCATCCTGCTGGCCGCATCCGCCGCCGCCCATGCATACGATGCCTATCCTCGTCACGATGCGTACGCATCAAGCCGCGGATTTACCACTGGCGCAAGCGATCATGACACCGTGAGTTCCATTGCGTCACACGCGGGAAACACGCCATACGTCGTTCTTGCCAATCAAAGCGTGTCCGCCGCCGCCGTCCAAGACAATGGATTCCTGCACTACTACGGAGAGAACGCGAACGTGTGTTATTACCCCGTCCCAACCGGTGGGCCGTTATATCAGATTTTTTTGGAGATGATTGAAAGCAACCCGACGCGCGAGCATGCAGAAAGAGCCATGGAGATCGCGGGCGTTGATCGCGTGTATTTTGTGGTGAACAAGTATTGGTGGTCGTCCGAGATTGCGATTGAACGCGCGCGCGCCGAAGCACAAACGTATTTTGCCATCGACGACGGCGCGACGTGGGTGTTTATATACGAGAAGTAGAGGTTGGAAGTTGGAGATTAGAGAGTGAGGGTTGGAAGTTGAAAATTTGTCATCGGATACATGGTCATTCATTGCGAGGAGCGACTACTCGACCGTTCCGCAAAATCCACGGCGAGACCTATTTTTCAGATGTTACTTCCTCAAGAATCCCCAACACATACTCTCCAACAGATTGTACGGGCCGATGCAGACACTCAACGCGTCCGTTCATGGCTTCATGGATTTTTTGTGCCAAGGCACGCGGTGTCCCTGGGGGAACCAAACCAGACTCATGCACGAATTCTGAAACGCCTCCGACATTCGAAGCAATAATAGGCAGGCCAACCGCGCGCGCTTCCAAAAGAACGCCCGGACAGTTTTCTGCAACAAGCGATGGAAATACCAACGCATCAGTGCGCTGTAAGAGCGCCCCCACTTCTTCTCGAGACACGCGTCCCTTCCACACAACCGACACGCACTTCGGAAGAGCGAGAGACTGCTCCACGAGCTTATCCTCTAAACTGCCCGCGCCGACGATTATGAGTTCCAGAGGTTTGTGTATATGCATGAGCGCCGCGAGCAGTACAAAAACGCCTTTATGTAATTCGAGTTGCCCAATGTAGAGCAATCGAAACGGGTTGTGGCGCAAGTCGCGCGGGCGCACAGAAAGTTTGAGATCAAGCGGATTTTCGAGAACCAATCGGCGCGAGTGCTCAAACAGTCCCATCGTGGCGTGCGCATGAACGACAAATGTGCTTGGGCCGACAATGACATGTGGCGATCCGACTAGCCACTTCGTCCATCGTGAATATGGCCATGTGACAAACGCGCTTTGCCACAGTCGTGTGAGAAACGTCGGCGCCGCGGGCACCCATCGTAAACCACTTGGAACAAGCAACTGCACGTCGTGAAGTATGTGCATCCAAAACACACCGCTCGTTTTGAGGCCGCGCGCAACAGACATTCCCATCCCGCGTATGTTGTGTGAGATGACGAGATCAGGTTTCACATCGTCCATCACACGGCACACAAGACGTCCCGCATGCCACTCAAACAGGTCCGCTACATGCCACGCGACACGTTTTGGAAATGGCTGACATGCGTCCTCAAGTATGTGATAGGGCAGCGACGGATGAAAACGCGTGACATGAACGTTGCCATCATCGGTTTTTTCCGTGCCCTCAATGCGTCGCTTCGTCGTTGTAAAAACAAAAACATCGTGCCCCAACCGCGCAAACGCTTGCGCCGTCATGCGGACTAACTTTTCAGCGCCGCCTCGCTCCTCGGGCGGATACAAATTTGTGACAAGCAGTATGCGCATGGTTACAAAAGCTCCCGGTAGTTGTTGATGAGTGTATCAATATGCGCGTCCCATGCGTAGTGTTGCTCCATGCGACGACGTGACGCGATGCCGGCTTGTTGTACTGCGTCGGGATTTTTCATGCACCACTGCATTGTTTCGAAGAGCTGCTTTGCGTCAGAGGGCGCAACTAACCATCCCGTCTTTCCGTTTTCAATGACGGTCTGCACACCATCAAGACGCGAAGCAATAACCGGCACGCCGGAGGACTGCGCCTCAAGCGCAACAAGGCCAAACGCTTCCGCGCGACTTGTGCTTGGCACCACGCATACGTCCGCTTCGCGATATACCTGCGAAAGTTCGTCATCCGACACACGTCCCAAAAACGTCACGCGCCCTGACAACCCGCGCGCGCGTGCATCGCGTTCATATTGCGCGCGACTGTCTCCGTCACCTACACCCACAAGCGACCAACCGTCCTGCGGCAACATCGCGCATGCGCGAAACAACACATCGACTCCCTTAAATGGATGCGCACGATCCATGGCGCCCACAAACAGAAATCGCGTTGACAACGCACGCGCCTTTTCCCCCGCCGGAGAAAAACGCTTGATGTCCACTCCAAACGGCGCTTCGATCACGCGGGACTCAACGTCACTCCACACATCCATAAGCCAGCTCCCGCGCGCAT
>CAZDJC010000004.1:0-16731 GCA_964505655.1 uncultured Gammaproteobacteria bacterium | reverse complement strand
CCCATAAGCGCGTGCTCTACACGTCGCACAAGTGAACAAACGAGTTTCCGTCGAAAAGTTGCCATCTATAAACCCACCGTATTCTCTCAAATACGGCGCATTTTTCAAGGGGAGCTTTCTAGACCTTCAAATAGCGCGACATCGCGAGAGATGCCGAAATGACCGACAGCGCAACAAGCACCGCAAACTGTCCACCGAAAATCACCCACCAATGCGACACATAGTACGCGAGAAGTCCTACTGTTTTTCCGTCAAAGAATACGTTGAGCTGTGGTTCCGCAACACGCACAAGCGGGATCAAAATCGCCGCCATCGTGACCGTCGCAATCGCGCTCAAAAAGATGGCTTCCAAAATAAAGGGCAGACGAATGAAGCTGTTGTTCGCTCCCACAAGGCGCATGATGCCGATTTCTTCACGATGCGTATAGATAGCGACGCGAATTGTGTTGTAAACAATTAAGATGGCGATGAGAGCAAAAATGCCGCCGACAATATAGGCAAGCATGCTGATACGATCGGTAAGCGTGCGAATGCGTTCGATGATGCGCTCGTGATCGTCGTAATCCTGTCGCTCGATCGCGTCTGCAAAGGTTGGATTGTTGAGCGCTTCCAAGATAAACGCAAAATCCTCGGGCTGGCGCGCACGCACCACAAGCGATCCGCCAAACGGATTCGTCTCAACCGTCTCGAGCGCTTCGAGAATAGCCGCGTCGTTGCGATGACGCTCCGTAAACCGTCGGTACGCATTTTCTGCGCTCACATACTCCACGTGAGAGACTTGCGTGAGTCCCTCCAAATATTCCCGCGCCTGTAAAATCGTCTGTTCGCTTGTCCCCTGTTTGAAATACACGGAGACGTCGATGCGTTCTTCCACGCTCGACACCGCAGTCTGCGCCAGCACATGCAAAGTGATGAGGACGTTTACCATCACGAGCGTCAACACAAACACAAGCACCGTTGCAAGCGACAGCCAAATATTTCTCCAGAAGTTTTGCAGGGCAAACTTGGCTGTTCGATGGATTGTGCGAGCTGTCTTCATTCGTGCAGATTAGGCAAGAACATAGCGTCCGACCTTATGATCCTGATGCACCGCCCCGTCCTTGAGCACAATGACACGGCGCTTCAAGCGGTTCACAACGTCGCGGTCGTGCGTCACAAGGAGCACGGTTGTGCCAAATGCGTTAATTTGCGTGAGAAGATCAACGATTTCCTGCGCCGTGATGGCATCGAGGTTGCCCGTGGGCTCGTCGGCAATAAGAACTTTCGGCCGATGCACAAGCGAGCGTGCGATCACAACGCGTTGTTGTTCTCCACCGGAAATTTGATGCGGATAACGATCTTCTTTTCCCACAAGACCCACGATGCGAATGACTTGCGGCACGACATCGCGAATGCGCATGCGCTGCTCGCCCGCGACTTCAAGCGCAAAGGCAATGTTTTCTCCAACGGTTTTTTTGGGAAGGAGTTTGAAATCCTGAAACACGACGCCAATTTGGCGACGCAGATACGGAATTTGGTTTGCGTGGATGTCTGTGATGTCCCATCCGCCGATGGAAATGCGGCCGTGCGTGGGGCGTTCTTCTGCGATGAGCAACTTAACGAGCGTTGTTTTGCCCATGCCGCTTTGCCCCACAAGCGATACAAATTCTCCCGGTTCAATATGAAGATCCACGCCGTTTAACGCTTTGATGTCGGGATGGTAGTGTTTGTGCACGCGGTGAAGACGGATCATGAGTACTTCTTGATTTTTTTTATGCGCTCGCGTACGATCGTTGCGCTTTGGTATTGTGGAGTACGCACATTATAGCATAGCAGAGATGCCACCGTAGCTCAGTTGGTAGAGCAGCGCCTTCGTAAGGCGAAGGTCGGGAGTTCGAATCTCCCTGGTGGCTCCATCCAATATTGCTCACTTCAGTGAGCGATATTGAATGCAATAAACAGAGAGGGTTCGAACCCAAAAAACACCCCTACCCAACATGTCAACGCGCTGTTACGTACATCACGCGCCGAAAATCATCGGCGCGATTGCGCAATACATCGTCTAAACCTATTTTGTCTGATGAAAGCTCCCGTGTTCGCAACATCGTCTCCTCGCCCTCCGTCGTGCGCGCAAGAACACGATAGACGACAAGGCGCTC
Source organism: uncultured Gammaproteobacteria bacterium (assembly GCA_964505655.1). Taxonomy (GTDB): domain Bacteria; phylum Patescibacteriota; class Patescibacteriia; order UBA9934; family UBA11717; genus 2-02-FULL-53-10. The sequence continues at coordinate 14,593 of CAZDJC010000004.1, read as the reverse complement.
TTTGAGTTCTACGATCTCACTCCATGAGCCAACAGCAGTTTCAAGGAGCGTACCGCGCGCCTCCTCCGGATATTGTTCAAGTGACCACATCGCGTCGTCGCTATCTACATCATCGGGGAGAACGCCGCTCTCACCTTCACCTCGCATTCTCTCCAAGCGCGCTCTGGTTTCCGCCTGCATGTCATTTGACGCCAAAATAGCCTCGTCGACGTTTTGAACATACAAGATCGGCTCAAGCACAAAAGCAATAAAGTCCTCGCGGCTCCATCCAAATCGACGCGCGATCGCGTCTAAAAAAAGCGCCTCCCCTCCTTCGCTCTGTGCCATCCGCTGAAATGCGGTTTCGATTTCTTGATCCGAAATCGTGACACCAACTTCCTCTCCGATTTGTTGTACCATGGCATGTTCGATCAAGCGATCAATCACATGCGCGCTAACTTGCGCGTAGTCAACTTCTTTGCCCATGGATTCCACTTCAGAGTAACGCACCCATCCATCTCGAGCGCGTACATAGTCGCGATACAAAATGACATGGGAACCGACGCGTGCGGCGGGAAGCGGTAACACGCGCCCAAACGTGCTCGCGATCGTTTCTCCAAACGGCGTGCGATAAAACAGAACGCTCAAAAAAATAGCAAACATCAACCCTACTGCAATACCCACAGCCGCGCGCACAAAAAAACGCCACATAGAAGCGCGGTTCCCTGACCGCGCCGCATACAAATGCTCCGGTAATGGTGTGGGTCCAACAGGCATCATGGAGACGAACGGAAAAAATATTCAAACCACTGTTGTGGACGTGAGCGCTGGCGTGCCTCCGTCGCATCACCGGTTTCCACCGGCTGTTCTTCAACGTACACAAGCGTTTCACCTGGGCGCGCTTGTCCAAACTTTTCGCGCGCCTCCTGTTCCAAGAACGCTTCCGTTGAGAGAAAGGCAATTTGATCTTGATAAGACCTCGTGCGCGAAATCAGCGTGTCGCGCTCCGTTTGCAAGCGTCCGATCTCGCGATAAAACGCCGCGCGCCGCACAAACACACGCCCAGTGCTCAACGCAAGCAAGAGCGCCATTACCGAAAGCGTCAACAAAAACCATCCCGAGGAAAACAGCCGCCGCAATTTGTGTCCGACGTACGACATACATCAAACAACATTTTCTTCTTGATCAAAATGCTTGCGCTCAAGCGGACTTGTGGCGCGCGTCGCATGAAGCGGCATATCCTTCAATTCCTGAATAATGTGCGCCAATCGCTCCGGATGCCTCACGAGTCGAAACGACATATCTGGGACAACGCCGCGAAACACAATGCGCACTGTTCCCAATTTGAGTGCCTTCCGCCACAATCCATCCACACGATACACCACATCTTGTATTGTCCTCACGTTTGCTTCGCTTGTGTGCCGCTCTAATAATCCGTGCTGTTGTGTGCGCACAACGCGCTCGGTTGTCAGAACACACATCGTGCCGCGCCACTGCAAAGCTACGCGCGCAAGCCAGACCAATCCAACGCCCGCAATACACACCAAAAAGGCAATGCCCACGGCGCCAAACGACAGCAGTGGAAAGAAAAACAAGAATGGAACGACGGCAATCACGCTTGCCGCGCACAACGAAGGAACAAACACCATAAGCGCTTGGCGCTCGATGTGCACGAGTGATTCGTCTTGCTTGAGTGTCACCGGCGACTTTGTCATACAGATTTTTTCGCCAGAGCGCGCCGAACGAATTCACGGTCATCGCTTGGAACTTTTTTGCCGCCCGCAACCGCCATGACGGGCTCCGAGCCTTTGCCCGTCACAAGCACAAGGTCGCCTTCACGCGCCATCTCCACAGCCTTTTGAATTGCCTCTTCGCGATCCAATACGCGAAAGAGATCAACCCCGTCTTTTTTTCCGTGTTGAGCGGCCGCGTCTGCAACGGCATTGATAATCTCCAGAGGATCATCATCATACGGATCTTCATTCGTTACGATCACGACGTCGTCCTGCTCCGACGCCATACACCCCATCACCGCACGTCGCGCCACATCACGCCCACCGCCGCAAGAGCCAAACACATGGATGATACGTATTGGTTTGAGCAGGTTCACAACATCGTACAGCGCGTTGAGGGCATACGGCTCCGGCGCGTAATCCACAATCACTTCGCCTCCCTTGAAGGGGAATCGTTCGAGACGTCCGGGAATTGGTTGAAGCGATTGTGCCGCGAGCAGCACATCCGGCAATGCATAGCCAAGCTGCACAACCGTTGCAATTGCCGCAAGCGCGTTTTCAAACGAGAACGATCCTAAAAGTGGAATATGCACACGCTCCCCGTCGATCTCTGCGTCCGTTCCCTCTTTGCCCATACGAATGTTGTTGGCGACGACGCGTCGATCGACGAGCACATCGCGTATGGGTTTATCGTCGCGCCCGAATCCAACAACCGTTTCCACGTCCACAGTCGCAAACTCCTCCACAAAGTCCGCGCCTAAATTCACGACCGAAAACACGCCGCGCTTCCCTTCAAGCACACGCAATGCCTTAAGTTTGGCTTGTTTGTAGGCCTCAAAGCCGCCGTGCGCCTCGATGTGCTCCGGTGTGAGATTTGTCATAACCATTGCACGGTACTCAATCCCCGCGTGACGGAATTGTAGAACGCCCTGGGACGACGTCTCGATGATGGCGTATCCGCACTTCGCACGTACCATATCGCGCAACAACTTTTGCGTAGCGCCACGCCCCAACATCGTCATCTTTTTTTTGTTTGCGATGACGCGGTCCGCGACACGAAATGAATCCGTTGTCGTCCATCCAACGCGCTCGCCAAGAGTCATGAGCAGTTGCCCAATAAATTGCACGGTGCTTGATTTGCCGTTGGTGCCCGTCACGCCGATCACCGTCAGCCGCCGCGATGGATATCCGTACGTAAACGCTGCCGCGTGCGCCATGGTGAAATGGTATGCACGAAACCATGTGTCGGGGACGTGTCGTTTCAGTGAATGCAACATACTTAATGTCGCGCCGAAACGTACACCTCAAGCGTCTTTTGAGCAATGGAATCCCAATGAAAGTAGCGGCGAACAACTTCCCGCGCTTCACGCGCCGCACGCTCGACCTCCGAGGGATGTCCGAGCAAATGCTGAAGTTGAACACGTAAATCGTCCTCGTTCTTATTCTCAAACGTGAATCCTGCATAGTGAATGGCTTCCAAATTTCCGGGAATATCGGACGCCAAAACAGCCACCCCCTGTCCCATCGCCTCAATTACGGCAAGCGGCATTCCTTCGCTCTCGGATGGTTGGCAATACAAATAACTGTGCGCATAAAACTCCGTGATTTCTTGCGGCGCGCGAAATCCGAGCATCCGAATGCGCGAATCACCCTGTGCAAGACGCGTCAAGAGCTCCAAATATTTTTCCTCCCCCGTCGAGGGCGCACCAATAATCACGAGTGCCCTGTCTGTTTCTACGCCACGAAACGCGCGCAATAAATGATGGACGCCTTTCACGGGCATCAGACGTCCGACGTACAACACGTATCCCTTCTTTTTGAGCCCTTCACGAAAAATGTGTGCCGTTGAAGTCACTTGTTCGGTGACCGCACCGTTAGGGATGAAGATGGTTTCGACATGGTAGACATCGCGGCACAGCACTTGGAGCACGTGGCTCACCGTGATGGTGGCGTGTGGAATGTTGCACGACATCCACTCGCCAAAGTGCAAGATGCGCCGCGCGATCCATCCCCACTTTTGATGATACCGGTCTTGCGCGTGAAAGGTCACAATGACCGTTGCGCGCGGGCAGACGAGACGCGGGATCCAACTCAAAAGCGCAGGACCAACGCCCTGGTAGTGAAACACATCCACGCGGCGAAACAGCGCATCAACGGTCGAAAGAAAAACGTGAACGATGGCCTCAAGGTGTTTGGTATTCAGCGTGGGAATATAACGGATACGCACGCCATCTTTATAGCGCGGATGTTCCACTGTGTAGCGCGGGCGCGCGTACACGGTCACATCATTCCCGAGACGCACAAGGCGCGAAGCAAGTTCGGCGACGTGCTTTTCCACGCCGCCGCCCCGCTCCCCCATCACGAAACTTTTTTGGCCAATATGCACAACTCTCATGCATTGCATTATAGCGCAGCTAGTCATGTTGAATGAAATGAGAAACCCTTTTGGTTTGCCCTCTTAATACTAAATCCCCCATAACTCCGACTGCATCAGAGCGACGGGGGATGGCCTGCCATGCGAAGCTCCGACGCAGTCGGAGCGCAGAATGGTACGCCGGGTGGGTATCTCACGCGCCCTCACGCACGTTCGGGCTTCCATGGGGAAACGTCGTTTCCCCTCTGGATGTCGTGACGCCATGCGTCACTCCATGTCACCCCTTCCTCCATAGAGCAGGGCTCTTGAGGAAAAACTCCGTTTTTCCTCAAACTCCTTTTGGGGTTCGATACTCTAGCGATCATCCCCCATAGCTCCAACGTTGTTAGAGCGACGGGGGATGGCCTGCCATGCGAAGCTCCGACGCAGTCGGAGCGCAGAATGGTACGCCGGGTGGGTATCGAACCCACGACCTTGGGCTTAAAAGGCCCCTGCTCTACCCCTGAGCTACCGGCGCACGCCACGATTCAAATCGCGCACATGTTAGCATGTCGCACACGTCTCGTAAAGAGTTCCGTGTCACCTTTACACCATGGAGTGCGTTTCGAAAGGTTCGTCTTCACCTTTATTTGCAGGCGTAGAGTCACCACCTAACGCACGGCGAATTTGGATTTCGATTGACTCCATCGCAAGCGCCTCCTGCGCAGATGAAACAGCGGGTTCCGTCACTGGTGTCGACGCAAGACTTGGTGCCGCATCAACCGCAACCTCTTCTGGTTCTTTCACGGCCTGTTCTGGGCGCTGCCACTTTGCCGCAGATTGTGTTGCTAATTCCAGCACGCCCTCGGCAATCGTTTTTGTTCCATCTTTCGGAAACGACAATTTGAGATTCGCCGACAAGCGCAACATGACGTCTTCGTCTTCAATCACTGTACGAATGGCTGAAAGGAGCACTTGCGGCGTCGTCTCGGTTTGATCAAGAATAAGCGCCGCCTGATGCTCGTACAGGAAAAACGCATTATCTTCCTGATGCGAGTTTGGAATCGGGATCACGATCGCGGGCTTGCCGACCGTCGCAAGTTCCGTGAGCGTTCCCATTCCCGCGCGGCAAAGCACCACGTCCGCCAACGCATACGCGTCTGCCATCCCGTCTCCGATCAACGGCTCCACAACAAAATGATGTGTTGCGGGTTTTACGCTTTCCACTTTTTCACGTCCTGTCACGTGCAACACTTGCCATGATTCCGTGAGATGGTCAGCAATGGCAGAAACCGTACGGTTGATCCACAAACTTCCACCGCCGCCTCCCAGAACCAAAAGCGTTTTTCGATCTTCAGACAATCCAAACTTTCGAAGCGCCCGTTCGCGCGAACCGTTTGCGACACTCGCGCGCACGGCATTGCCCGTCACCGCCACCTTTCGCTGTGAAAACATCGGCGCCGAATCCTCAAATGTCACCGAAACGCGAGAAGCAAACCATCCGCTCACCTTGTTTGCGACGCCCGCCACCACGTCTTGCTGATGCACCCAGCTCTTGCACCCCATCAAACGCCCCAAGACAACAAGCGGCACACTCACATATCCGCCCGCCGACACAATCACATCTGGTTCCTCTTTTTTCAACACATGCCACGCGTCCCACATAGCCTTCATAGCCAAAAATGGCACGGCAAACCAATACCACGACGCGTATCGCGGAAACTTCACGCTCGCAACCGCGATAAATCGAATATCGCGCGCGATGACAAGCGCTTCCTCCGGCCCGTGCGTTGTCCCAACCCAAACGAGGTCAGCGCGTTTGTGATGTACCTTCCAATACTCGGCGAGCGCTAAAAGAGGCGTCACCGGCCCAAGCGTCCCCCCTCCCGACAACAAAATCTTCATACGGTTGGATTATACCCGGTAGGGCAACTTGTGCCTATCCTAAACAGTGAGACCAGATAAACATTTCCATTCAATTCATGTTTCGCGTTTGAAATCAAGTGTTGTCCTACCGGGCAAGACAGATCACGCAAGACGCGACCGGCTGATATTCAACACAATTCCGACCGCCGCCATGAGCACAACCATTGATGTTCCACCGTAACTCACAAACGGAAGCGGGATGCCCGTGATGGGCATGAGTCCCAGCATGGCCGCAATATTCATAAACGCCTGAAAAGAGATCCACACAAGCACTCCTACAATCACATATTGCCCAAATGGATCGCGTGCGCGGGACGCCAGCACACTCAACCGATAGGCCAACCCCGCAAAAAAGCACACCAACGCTCCCGAGACAAAAAACCCAAGTTCCTCCGCGATAATCGCAAAGATGGAATCAGACGTCACTTCGGGAAGATATTGAAACTTTTGGCGCGATTGCCCAAATCCCAATCCAAACAACCCTCCCGATCCAACTGCTAACAGCGCTTGGTTGATGTGATACCCAATGCCTTGCGGATCAAGTTCGGGATGCAAAAACGTCGTGAAGCGCGCCGCGCGATACGGCGCAAAGCGGATGAGAAAAAAGAGAAGCACAGCGCCCAATCCCCCCAACAATGACAAATGCGCAAACGGGGCTCCCGCCGTAAAGTAGACCGCAAGCGCAACCACAGCAATCACCATCATCGTTCCCAAATCCGGTTGAAGCATAATGAGAATCGCAATCATCCCGAGACTTGTGAGAAACGGAATAAGTCCCGCTTTGACGTCGCGCACGTCTTTGAGTCGCCGATTTTCAAACCACGCCGCCAAGTAGATGAGAAACGTCAGCTTCACAATTTCCGTCGGCTGGAAAGTGAATCCAAGTCCCGGAATGGCAACCCAACTGCGCGCCGTACCAAACTCAGCCCCAATCCCCGGGATAAAGACGAGGATCAAGAGACCGATCGAAACAAACAAGAGGATTTTTGACATGCGCTTCCATACAACATAGGGAATGCGCGAGCAAATCCAGAGCACAACAGCCCCTGGAAGAACGCCAAAGAGCAGTTGGTGTCGTATGAACCAATATGCGTCGCCGAAGCGCTCAAAGGCAACGGCCGACGACGCACTCGCCAGCACGAACAGTCCAAACACGACAACTCCGAGCACAAGCGACAGCAGAACGTAGTCTATCGGTTGCTTTGCAACATTCATGTAATGAGGCCTCGGTCAAGAAGTGCCAACGCGACTCCCAAAACCGACACGACGACCGAGATCACCCACGCGCGCATTACAATTTTGGGCTCCGACCATCCAATAGACTCAAAGTGATGGTGAATCGGCGTGGACTGAAAAACTTTCTTGCCTCGGACGGTGCGCGACGCGCGCTGCACAATGACGCTTCCCGATTCGATCACCAACACCGCGCCGATGATCGGCAAGAGAAGCGCCATGTTTGTGAGCATTGCGACAATGCCAAGCGTAATGCCAAGCCCCATGGCGCCCGTGTCCCCCATAAAAAAGCGGGCCGGATTGATGTTGAACCACAAAAATGCAAGTAGAGCCCCCATAATGACCGCGCAAAACGCGGCCAAATCATAGCGTCCCTGTGCAAAGGCAACGGCTGCAAATGCGCCAAATGACGTCATGAGCACGCCGCCCGCCAACCCATCCAAACCATCTGTTTCGTTGACCGAGAACGCAGTCGCCGCCACAATCACAATAAAAATCGGGATATACCAAAGTCCCACGGAAAAATCCCCGACAAACGGCACATGAAATAAATCCCAATCAAGTTTGAAGTAAAACCAGAGCGCACCAACCGCAGCAATGCCCGTGTACAGGAAAAGCCGATACAAGAGCCCCATCCCGCCGCCGTGTGGCCCAATTTTTTTCACGTTGAGGTAATCATCAACGAGTCCCGCGAGCGCGGACGCCACAAGCGCGCCCAAAGGCAACAACGTTTGGGAACGCGTCAAAAAACTCATCTCCCCAAAAAAACTCTCAGGAGCCCATTGTCGAATGACAAGCAAAATGCCTGCCACGGCAAGCGTCGTCACCCACACGAGCACGCCTCCCATCGTCGGCGTTCCGGATTTTGCGGCGTGCAGTTTGGACGCAATCGGCGCGGAAGCGGAACTGCGGATTTGCTTCCCCAATTTATAGCGATACAACACGTGTGTGAGCAATGGCGTCCATCCGATCGCAATCGCAAACGAGATCGTTGCAAGAAGAATGATGCGAATGAGTTGCCACGCGTCCATACCCTACGTGTTGAGCAATAAGACAAACACGAGCGCCAAATCAAGAAGCAATGCCGTGACAACCGTGGATACGAGGAGGAGCCCCGGAATGAGCCGGTCTTGTTCGCGTTGCCACAGCGCAATTGCCATGTTCACGAGAAACACAAGCGTCGCGAAAGCCGGAACAATCAGCAATTGCCACCACGAACCGATGGCGTCCACCCCGAAGTAGATATTGTAGTGGAGGGGAATCGTGCCGGCAGTTTTAGCGACGCGCGGAAGCGTCACAAGCGTTGCAATCCATCCGGCCGCAACAAGCGCAAGTGCAAACGGAATCGTGATGCGGGCCGTAGGCAACGCAAAGAGTTTTTTCACACGCGCGACGCTTTTCATACAGCCGCCTCAACCGATGTCACGAATGGACATACGTCCTGCATCACGGCCTCGATGCCGGATTTGAGCGTAATCTGTGACAAGGCGCATCCATGGCACATCCCTAGGAAGCGCAACGTCAGCACGCCCGTTGGCTCGTCAAATGAGACAAATTCAATGCTTCCGCCGTGAAAGGCGAGCATCGGACGCACGAATTGCTCAAGTGCCGATTCAATTTTTTCGCGTAACGTGTCTGGCATATTTCTCATACTATCAAATCAAAACGACTGTCGCGATGTGCGGACAGTCGTCATGCGGGGTTGACGTGAACAAATTTGCGAGATGCGAGCGCGCCCGTGAACGTGTGCGCTTTGCGTGTCGTAAATTTGACGCGTCCGGCGATCGCTGCGTAGAGCGTGTCGTCGCTGCCCTTTCGAACGTTTTCACCCGGGTGAATGCGCGTGCCGCGCTGTCGCACAATGATTTCCCCTTCGCGTACCGCTTGGCCGTCGGAGCGCTTCACTCCAAGCATCTGCGGATTCGAGTCGCGAACGTTCTGGGTAGAACCACCGGCCTTCTTGTGTGCCATAGGTGGAATCTTTTATGGATGAACGCACGGAGGACGGCCGAAGACCGATTCCGTATTGGCGCGATAGTATCCCATCTTAAGAAATGCGTCAAGTATCACTCGTATGGGATATGCGCAACATGTGAGTGGAAACCGATGTTTGGGACCCTACCCATCCTCTGCCTCCACAATCAAATGAAACGACGCCTCGTACGATCCCGGGAAATCCGCCCACAAATCATACTCACCTGTTTCCTTAATCGGTTCATGCTCACGGATGTATTCGGGCTTGAGCGCCATGCCGCCCGCACGCGCCGCCTTGACAATGTCCTTTGCTGAAATCGCCCCGTAGAGCGTCCCGTCTTCATTCACCTTCGCGCGCACAACAAGCTCGGAGCCCTCAAGCGCCTCCGCCGACTGACGCGACGCGCGATCGCGCCCTTTGGCTTCTTTGGCGGCTTTGCGTTCCTGCGCTTTCAAACGTTCGAGCGCTTCCGGCGTCGCCTCAATCGCCAAATTCTGCGGAAACAAAAAGTTACGGGCATAGCCGTTGCTCACGTCCACAACATCCCCCTCCATGCCTTTCCCCGTCACGTTTTTGAGTAAGATGACTTTCATTGTCATGTGAGTATATCAGAGAAGAGCTTTGAGCGACTTTCGACCTTTTGCACAAGAAGTGTGCCGCCCACGGCGGCAATCGGAAGCACGACAATATTCAAAACGGGAATAGCAAGTCCAATCGCCTTTGCTACGCCTAAACCCATCACAAGACGTAGATGTTTGAGAACCCATGCGCGACGTGCATGAAGTGTGAGACCGCGACGTGTGAGCGCCGGCCCGACACCGTCCGCGCCGAGCGTCACGACAAGCGCGCCAAATCCAATGACCGCACTCAACACTTGCCCCACCACCGGCGCAAATTGCAACACAAAAATGAACACGCCAATGCCCATGAGCGCCACGAGCTTGCGCGCCTCTTGGTTCACGGTCATAGCCACTTCCCTATACCACGGGCGCTCCACAATCGAAACACCCGCCTCTGCATCCACACGCGCGCCAATGGCTTCATAAAATGGGGCGCCAACAATCTCGGCAATAATCGGAAACAAAAACGCGTAGATCACAAAAAACAACACCAGCACGGCCGCCCGAATCACCCACGCGAACAGTGTTAACAACCAATGAGGCGCCCACGAAAACGTCGTCCAATCAGCAAGCACCGGCCACACAAACACAACAAGCACAAATACAACGGCAACAAACAAGAGCGCGTTTAAGATGACGGGCACGACACACAGCGCCCAAACGCGCGACGTTGTTCGAAGCAGTCGCGCTCCTCTCCAAAACAAGAAAAACCCTTCCATGAAGGCGCGCATATCACGCGCCTTTGAAAGGGTTACGCTTATAGCGCCTACGCACTTGACGCGCGACAAGTTGCACCGCGCGCGAAACAATGAATTCCATATCTTCGTACTCGGATAATGTTTTCGTGTCGCGCAAGGAAACCCACCGCCGCCCGCGAATGCGCTCTCCGGATTTTGGCGTCGGACGCTTGGCAAATCGCGCATCCGCGTCTGCTTCAAACAAAAAGTAGTGAATGTCTTTCACCACCGTGTCTCCGCGCCGCACGTATCGATCCTCAAACGTGATCGTAATTTTTCCAAGTTTGCGCACAAGCCGCAAGTGTGACAATCCCGTCTCCTCGCGCACTTCACGTCGCGCCGTCTTCTCGATGGTCTCGCCCTTTTCCACATGACCTTTGGGAAAGGTCATCTTCCCCACCGAGTCACGCACAAACGCGACGAACACATCTCGTTTCGTCACCTTGAACACGATGCCTCCCGACGAAACTTCGTGCCGCGTTGCCATACCTACAATGTCAGCGCATCAACGGCCGCGTCCAACTGTGAGTCGACTTCTTCTTTCGTGTAGCGTTCGACGTCAAACTCAACAATCGTGTCTGGCGTAATGCCGTTTTTGTCGATAGAACGTTCTTTGGGTGTCAGCCATTCGGATACCGTGAGTTTTAGCGCGGAACCGTCTGGAAGCTCGCGATACTCCTGCACCGAGCCCTTTCCAAACGTTTGCGTGCCGAGGATCGTGGCATATCCATAATCCTGAAGCGCGCCCGCAACAATTTCCGATGCGCTTGCGCTCCCCGCGTTGACGAGCACCACCGTTGGAATGCTCGACAATCGCGCCACACCTTGCGCCCGCGTAGGAATCATCGTGCCGTCATCTTTCCGTTCGATGACCACGACGTCATTGCCAATCCATTCGCCCGCCACCGACACCGCTCGATCCAAAAACCCGCCCGGATTGTTGCGCAAATCGAGAATGATGCCGTCGGGCCCGCTCGCCAATAGTTCAACAACCGCGTCGTTGAAATGCCGCGCCGTGTCTTCGTTAAAGAAGAAGACACGAATCACGGCAATGCCGTCGTCGCGTAACTCCCATTCCACGGAACTAATCTCAATCACGTCGCGCTCAATCACGACTTCTTCAACGGCTTCAATACCATCGTGCGACAACGTGAGCGTCACGGTTGTTCCGCGTGGACCGCGAATACGCCGCACCGCTTCGTCCACAGACATGCCAATCGTTTCTTCGTCGTCGATCAGATAAATTTTGTCTCCCGCTTGCACACCCGCGCGCGACGCCGGAGAATTTTTAAGCGGCGCCACGACAACAAGTTGCTCGTCGCGGATGCCAATTTCTGCGCCAATGCCTTCAAATGTCCCTTCGAGATCATGCTCAAACTCGTCCGCCTCCTCTGGATTAAAGAAATCGCTGTATGGATCGTCGAGCCCATCAACCAAACCACTCAACGCCCCGTAAAACAAATCCTTTTCAGACACGGGCCCGCGCAAGTATTCCTTTTGCAGCAGATCCCACACATCCCAAAACAAATCAAACTCAACATCGGCCGAACGTTGGGCCGCTTCTCCAATGCCAATGACGCTCCCATCCTCCAAGCGAACCACGCCGCGCGATTGCCCCGCGATGTATCCAACCGCAAAAAACACAACCGCAAGCAAGATGCCCACGCCCCAATTGCGCGGCTTTGCAAAGATTTTGTTCCAAAGATCGCTCAACGTCATATGCTTTCCGCTCCCATGAATAGCGCGTATGATACCGTACACTGCTCCTCTTGCAAAATCATGCACCTTATGTACCGTATAGATATCACCCCATTAAACAGAACTCCATCATCTCTGAATATGGCGAACTCCTTGTTCTTCGAACGAAAACGTTCTCGATGTATGTCTCTATACATCTGCGAACTTTTCGTTCTGCAGAACGTCGGATTTCATCCATGTTCAGAAATGCTAAGTTCTTTTTCATAGGGTGACATCTATAGCTCACATGAACACGCCTCTTGCGCGAAAACGGTTTTTCTTGGTGGTCTTGGCACTGTTTCTTGTGACAGCGCCATTTACTGTGCTCTACACTGCGGGATACCGATGGAATCCCCACAGTGGTTGGATTGAGACGGGGACATTTGTGTTTGACACATGGCCGCATGGTGCAGTGGTGACGCTCAATGGTCGCCGCATGCGCGACACGACGCCATCACTGTTCAAACACATCATGCCAGGTGAGCACCGCGTACGTTTTGAAATGCCGGGCTATACCCCGTGGGAAAAACGCCTTGAGATTGCGCGTGGGACAACGACGTTTGCCGAGAATATTTTGCTGTTTGCGGAAACGCCGGCGTCTCTTTTATGGCGAGAATCCATTGCGGCGTCGGCTGTGTCCCCTGATGGCAACACGCTCGCGTGGACAGAAGAAGCGCAAGGATGGACCGAAGTGTGGGTCACGTCTGCGCGACGGTTTGAGCCGCGTCTCGTGTATCGTGATGCGCACGCACGCGGTGTCACTATTGCGTTTGAAGATGTCAACACCGTGCGCGTGGATGGCACAGAGCAGGCAACTTTTGTCGCACTCGATGGCAAAATTATCCAAAAGACACCGACAGACGAACGCGTGCGTTTCGTGGGGCGCCCGCGACAAAACGTCACACGTATATATGTGCAGGACTCGCTCGATCTGCTCGCAGAATTACCGCTTGGAAATTACGAGGTGATGGAAACACGCGCACCGTTTGTCTTGGTTCGCGACCGTGTCACATCGCGTATTGCATTGCTAAACGCCGAGCGCGAAGCGTCCCCTCTTTTGCTTTTTGAAGAGGCGACAACGTGGCAGTGGGTCGGCGAACACACGTTCTTGTTTGCCGATCAGTACGCCATCCATCTTTTTGATACAGACGCGCACACCACAGATACCGTGACGCGATTGAGTGAGCCGCTCACAACCGTGCATTGGTTCTCCCGCTATCCGGGATATGTGTGGTACGCAACACAAACAGATATCTTTGCCGTTGAGTTAGACGGACGCGATGGACATCGCACCGTTTCGCTCGCACACATGTCCGCCATGAAAGCATTTGGTCTTGATGCACGCGGACGCACACTCCTGTTTGCAGGACAAAACGACATCGATACGGGATGGTTTACGCGCCCTTTGTTCACCCTTTCACCAGAAAATCAAACGCTTCAAGACACAGAAATACCTGTTGAGTAGCGCGTTTGCCACGCGTAGCGCCAAGGACGGCGCATCAACGACTTCCATGCGACCAACCATATGTTGAAGCATGGCGCGATCCGTTTGTTTTCGGAGCGCCACAAGTGCGCGCCGACGTTTTCGCATAAAACGCATGGTGCTTGGGCGCACAAGCGATGCGTACACCGTCAAGCGTTTTTTTAACCAACCGCCTTTCGCGGCATACAACAGCAGTCCCAACTCCATGACGAACAGCGCCGGTGCGATAAGAACAAGCGTGCCTATTTTCAGATGCGTGAACAGCGTCACGATGCGATTGCGTTCCATCCAAAAAAACTTTTCGATACTACGATGGAATTCGTAGCGATGAAAAACAATGGATCGTTCCTCTACAGCGACATCATATCCACATAGTCGCATGCGCCACGCAAGATCCACGTCTTCGTGATACATGAAGTAAAACGGGTCAAACAACCCGCCGGCTCTTTCCACAGCTTCCGTGCGCACAAGCATACCGGCACCACTCGCGTAAAAGTGCGGCGTGTCGCGCACAACGTCCGCAAGTCGCTTCCCATTTCCGTTGGAGAAACCGAATCCCAAAAAGTGGAGGCAGTTGCCGATCGAATTCACACGCTCCGGATTTTGTTGCAACAGGATAAGCGATTGCACAAGACCGATCCTCGAGCACGATTCCCCTCTTGCGGCGACTACTTGCAATGCATCTGGACTCATCACAGCATCTTGATTTGTGAGATACACCCACGATGCGCCAAAGCGCAGCGACGCTTCCCATCCTCGAATATGGCCACCGGCATAGCCATCGTTTACAGGCGATGAGATAACCTCCATCGATGGA
>CAZDJC010000003.1:0-17831 GCA_964505655.1 uncultured Gammaproteobacteria bacterium | reverse complement strand
ATCACGCGGGACTCAACGTCACTCCACACATCCATAAGCCAGCTCCCGCGCGCATAATCCAATGACGACACGAACAAACGATCAAGTCGTTTCCAAAGATGCGGCACAAAAAAAAGACGCGAGATGCGCGCCACAAATCCCACAAACTCACCCTGCGCAATATCCATGTGATACGTCGCAACAAGCGGGACGCGCTTACGCCACCACGTCAGCTCCTGCACGCCAAAGCACGGAAGGTGCAAATGGATCACGTCGGGCGCAAGGGCATACACGCGCCGATTCATGCATGGAATCCAGCCAGACTTATCGTACCAAATCCACGCGCCGTATCGGTGAATTTGTACGCCGTCGCGCACCTCATGCGCTGCTTCTCCGCGCCTCTGCGTCACCACGTGCACTTCATGCCCGCGCCCCACCAACCCTCTCGCCTCCTCCAACACCACATGCGCCATGCCTGCCTTATACGGCCAATACACCGGCGTCACGAACACAATCCTCATATCTTTTTGTTGCTATGCGACGAAACGTCTTTTGGGAGATCGCGCAGCGCATGGTGTCGCACCAGTTGCGTGATGTGTTGTTCAAGCGATTCCTGTTTCAACACGAGTCGAAATACCGCGTAGAGCAGCGCGACGATGGAAAGATAGACGATGAGATCCGCGCCGCGCTCAACACCAACCGTTCGCGCAAACCAATCTGTTGTTTGCGGAAGAAGCGTCACAACCGCGACGCCAACCCACAGCAGCCCCCACAGCACACCAAAAACAGCGGGAATACCTCGCGCGCGCAACTTCATGAACACACGGGTCAGCGCAAACAGGGCAAAGAGGACCAACACGATTTGGATCGGCGAAAACATGCACGTTATCTTAATCGATGCAGCAACAGTTTCATAGCCGTCTTCACACCCACACGGAGGCTCTGCCCTTTGCTCAATGAGTAGTCCGTGTACACAGACGTAATAGGCACTTCGGTAAAGCGCAATTTTTTGCGATGCACTTCGGACACAATTTCAGACGACACCTCCATGTGATCCGTGTGCACATGAATTTTTTCAAGCGCGCGCCTCGAAAATGCGCGAAAGCCGCTTTGGCTATCCGTCACCCACGCGCCGAATAACACAAACGTCAGATAGTTTGAGAGACGCTGAAACACCCGTCGCATACGCGGCATGTGCCCCTTGCGCTCCAACATGCGCGATCCAAACACGACGTCGTGCCCATGAGAGAGAGGCGCTATCAACGCCGGAATTTCTTCGGGGAGATGCTGGCCATCCGCATCAAGCGTCACGGCAATGTCTGCGCGAAGCATACGGGCGCCTGTCAGCCCCGTACCAAGCGACGCGCCCAATCCGCGATTCATCGGATGCGTCACCACGATCGCGCCCGCTTCCCGCGCGCGCTCTGCGGTCTTGTCGTACGACCCGTCGTTTATAACCAACACCGCATCCACGTACGACAAAGAGCGCCGAATCACATCTGCGACTCGGCTCTCCTCATTGAATGCGGGAATGACGGCAACAATCATGCGGAAGAAGCAATATTTGACAGGAGAATCCGGTTCGCACGCACATCGTCGATCGTGCGGCGCAAACCATCTTCCAAGCGCACAAGCGGAAGCCATCCCAACACTTCGCGCGCTTTTTGAATACGCGGAAGCCCCAATTCCGTCAAAAACGGCAGCGGCGGCTCAAAGACAACCTCCGAGGACGATTCCGTGAGATGCGCAATCATGTGTGCCACATCTACCATCCGCACGTCAATATCCGAGCCAAGATTCACGGGACCCGGGTTTTCGGGAAGCGCCATGAGCTTCATGAGGCCGTCCACGATATCGTCCACATAGCAGAGCGATGTTTTGAAGTGTTCGTCGCCATAAATGACGAGTGGTTTTTGGTCGAGCGCGTTCATCACGAAATCCGGAATGAGATGACCGTCAAACAACGGCATGCGCGGCCCATACGTTCGGAACACGCGCGCGATACGCGCATCTACGCCTTTCATCTGCTCATACGCAACGCAGCATGTTTCCGAAAATCGTTTCCCTTCGTCATAGACAGCGCGCGGAGATGTATGATCCACGACGCCCTCCGCATCTTCGTCAAAGAAGAGCTTTCCCTCCGTGCGTCCGCCGTACACCACGGAACTCGACGCAAACACCACACGCGCTTCGTACTCTGCCGCCGCTTCCATCACGCGCACGGTGCCGACACTGTTTGCCTTGAGCGTGTCGAGACGATGCGCATCAAAACGTTTAATCGCCGTTGGACATGCAAGGTGGTACACCTCTTGAATGCCCTGAAACGGAATTTTAAAAGCCTCAAGTTCCGGGAACGTTCCTACATCAAATGGCTCGGAAATGTCGAGGCGCAAGAACTGAAAGTTCGGGTGCTTCAAGAGGAAGTCAATATTGCGCTCGGAGCTTGAAATAAAGTTGTCGATGCAGATGACGCGGGCGCCCTCGCGAATCAATCGGTCACACACGTGGGAACCAATAAACCCCGCGCCTCCCGTAACGAGCACGTTCTTTGCTTCAAAAATGGGGCGCTTTTTTTCCATGACGTTTCTTAGCGTGAGAGCGAAACAGGTTTTTTGTACGACTGCTCCAGAAAAAGTTGTGACGACGAGAGATTGCCCGTCCGATCGTAGCCAAAAAGTTCCGGCGCGGTTCCCGTCCACTCGGACGTCACAATCACCGGATCACTGCCATCCTTCGCCTGCCACACCGCGATATCTCCATTATCTCCCGGATTACCCGATGGATCAAACTGGCTCACGAACGCGCCAATGTAGGTGAAGAACCGCACAAGCGTGTCTGTTGCGGATTCATTACGGACAACGACGTAGCGCTTCCCGTCAACGCCCACCCACACATCCGCATGCACGGCGCCCGTCACGTGTTGCGGCGCCGACAAGAAAGACGTTTGTTGCGTACCGTAAAGACGATAGACATACACACGCGCGTCGCCTTGATCGTCGGTCACAATCACGTCGTCTGCGCCATCGCCGTCCATGTCCCCCGAGGCTAGAAAGAGCGTGGACGTTCCCGAAAACTCGCGCAACGGAATTTCGTTTATGAGTGCGCCTGATGGTTTATGGAATCGCACCACGGGATCACGTCCGCTCCCCGGCGCCGTTAAAATTTCGTCGATTCCATCTCCGTCAACGTCTGCAGCCGTCACGGAAACACCGCCGCGAAAATCTTTCTCGTACGCAAAGAATTCGGATTCGAGCACGCCGTGTTCGTCAAAGACTTTCACATGGGGACCTCCGCCTGCCCCCGGCGCCGTGATGATTTCAAACCCCGCATCGTTATCAACTTGACCAATCGCGACATGAACACCGCCCATAAACGTCGCGCCATACGGCTGCCAGCTCCCGCCGCTCGAGATTTTTCCTGCGGTTGTTTCCACGCGTCCTGTGTCACCTGCGCCAGAACCTACCGCAAACGGCTCTGCAAATTTTCCTACCGACAAAGACGACGCAGATGCTTGCGGCGTTGTTTGCTCCGGAGGTTGCGTTGTTTGTACAGGCAAACTTGCCGCAATATCGCCCGCCGCCTCCAGCGCGCGACGCATATTCAATCGCCCACTCCCCAACGTGCCGCGCTGCCCTTTTGGATTAAGCCCTGTGATGGGATCAACGGAGATTTGTAGTGCCGTCAAGATGTGCGAAGGCGTGAGCGCCGGATAGAGCGAACGCATCAACGCTGCGGCGCCCGAGACAAGCGGCGCCGCCAACGACGTTCCTCCCCACCCCCCGCCGTACAATCCAAGACCCGCCACACTCGCTTGTGTGCTGTACATTTGAGCCCCCGGCGCCGCGATATCCGCGCAATTTCTCCCATAGTTTGAGAAGGACGCACGCGCGTCGTTTTGATCCGTCGCGCTCACACCGATGATGAGATTGCGGTTATCGGACCACGAACTGCACGCGGGATACAGAGGATCAACATCCAAATCGCGCCCGCCGCTTTGGTTGCCAAGCGCCGCGACAACAACGACGCCATGGTCATAGGCAAAGGCAATCGCGTCACGCAGCGTCTGCGAATCCATTTCGCCCACGAAACTCAAGTTAATCACGTCCGCGCCCTGGTTCACGGCGTACGTAATACCATCCGTAACCGTTTTGAATGTGCCATTGCCGTCAGAATCAAGCACGCGCACAGGCAATATCGACACCTGCCAGTTTGAGCCCACGACACCTCGGTCATTGTTGCCTTCCGCACCTGCAATGCCCGCAATCACCGTTCCGTGGTGCAATCCAATGCTCGTTGGAGCGCCGCTCATCACCGGGCGCGGGTTGGCATCGTTGTCAAAAAAATCCCAGCCATAGACGTCATCGACAAATCCGTTTCCGTCATTGTCGATCCCGTCCCCCGCCACTTCCTTTGTGTTGACGTACACGTTGTTGCGAATATCTTCATGATCAATGTCAACGCCGGAGTCCAAAATCGCAATCACAACATCGCGTGAACCGGTCGTTTTGTCCCACGCGTTTAGCGCCTCCACCTTTTCTAAATACCATTGGTTCCCGATAAGCCCGTCATTTGGCGTGAGAGCGTACGCCGAAAACGGCAACAACAGCAACAGACAAAGTAAAACAGCGCGCATCATAGTCGCGCCATTATAACATGCCCAGAACGCGTCCTTCATTTGCTTTCCTGCTTCGCTTCCCGTGCCCGCACAAGCATGTCTTCGTAAGCATCTTGCAATTCTTGATTGTCTTTGTCGAGATCGGCCGCCACTTTCATGTGTGACACGGCTTCATCGAAGCGTCCGCGTTCGGCATAGAATTCGGCAAGCCGCACAAGATAAAACGTGCGCTGTCCGTCGGCGGCAATGGCATCTTGATACAGCGGCTCAATGTTCTCCATTTGAGACGGAAGGTGTTCGCGCCACAATTGTTCGAGTTTTGCGACCACTTGCTGATCGACACCAAGTTCAAGCGACTTGGCGTACGCAAGCTCTGCCGTTTCATAGTCACGCATCTTGAGCGCAATGTCTCCGTAGATCGTCCAGTTCGCCGGGTTGATTTGGTTCTTCTCAAGCACATCCTCCATGTGACGCCGCGCGTCGGCATACAATCCGAGCTGTTCTTCAAGGATCGCGGCCGTTTGTATTTGACTCAAGTCGCTCTCATCATACACAAGCGCCGCCAATGCCGTATCCAACTGTGCCTCCCATTGGGCGCGCGCCTGTGGCGGAATATCAAGTTGCTCTTCGTTGATAAAGCCTGGGTATGGTTGATTGCTCACAAGTTTCCAATCCGTGCTCCATTGCCAAATAACAAGACCCACGATGGCGAGTCCAAGCAAAATTGTGAGGATTTTTGTGCGATTTTTCATGCCTCCTGATTATAACATGCTCAAAAGCAAAACCGCCCCGAAGGGCGGTTTTGTCTCGAACAGATGGGGCTTAGTAGATAAGCGTTCCACCAGTCAATGGGAGGTTCTTCACGAGGTATGAGCCGGTAACTTCGTCTTCGAAGTTGTCCGTGTCATCCGTCGTTACACCATCGTCGTACCAAACCAACGAGCTTGGCAAGTAGTCAAGTTCGGTGTTGTCGGCGACAGTAGCACCAGAACCACCTTTGTTGCGGCCCATATAGCCACGCGATACGTACAGCGTCACGGCCGAATCATCGTCGATGTTCGTTACGAGAACGATTTCATCAGTCGATGCACATGTACCGCTCGAGAGACAGACCACGTCACCGTGTGTCGGTCGCGAGCTGCCTGTGTCGATCGTAAGGGTTGTCGCGGCTTCACTCGTCACGGCACCGTTTACGTCGAAGGCACCCGAGTCAATGTACGCTGTCGCAATTGGATCTGCTGGGATGTCGAATCGGATCGTGTCATCGTTTGTTGCCGATGCACCGGTCGAATCGAACCACAGCGAGAAGGTCTTGGTCGTACCAGCAGCAACCACCTGGTCGTCTGCCTCCACCAATTCAAGCTGTACGAAGGCAATGGACGTGTCTGCTGTACTCTCACAGTTTGCACCGGTCGAGCCAAGCAAGTTCCATGCGCTGCTGTCCTCGAGCTCATTGCTCAAGTCCGAGTAGTTGTACAGCGAGAAGTCCGCATCCACCGTGTTGCCAGACACCGCCGAGCTACACTCGTTCCAGTCGGAACCGGACGAGGTGGCACCGTTGTTGTCTGTTGAGACCATCTTGAAGATGATTTCGTCCAACACAACATCTTCGTTCGAAGACGCTGCGACCGTGAAGCGTAACACTTCGGAGAGACCTGGAACCGAGGCGCCCGATGGGCTACCCGAGGCCAAGCTCAACGTCGGTCGTGTTTCACGAATCACATATTCGAATGGATTGGTTGTCGGGAGAGTCAGGTCGTCGTCGTCCAAGACGGAACCAGAACCCTGACCGACTGCGCGGAATTGATCATCGGCACCTGTGTCGCTCGAGAGATCCAGCATAAGCTGTTCGCCCGATGTCGCTGCACCACCTGCATCACGATCGATGCCAGGAACCGCAACGCTAACCGTCACAGTCTTTGGTGAGTTTGCCGGCACATAGAATGCGATGTTGTCGAATTGCGCTTCGTTTGACGACATGAAGGCTGTCGTGGTTTGCGCCACGCCTGCCTTGTTTGGATACGAGATCGTTACCGAAGCCACGTTGTTCGTGTATGTCGTCGCGTCCGTGCCGAGGTTGTCGGTTGTTGCCGCTTCCTCAGACATCGTCAATCGGGTGATTTCGAAGTCCTCGTTCGCTGATGTGAACTTAAACTTCGAGACCTGGTTGCCGGATGTACCGCTCAACAGGATGTCTGCGTTTGGTGTACCCGAGTCCGTGACCACAGAGAGTGTGCCAGCCGACGCGATCGAAATCATGACGGTTGGGCTTGTTGCTCCGTTCGGATCATCGGTTGTCCCATCCACATCGTTGCCATCTCCGTCCACAGAGACGATATCCTCAGAGACATCGTTGATGTCCCATGAGAATGGATCGGTGTCTGTGTCGGATGGATTCGCGAGGTTGCAGAAGACATCCAAGAGTTGCACATGACCCGCAGCAATCTTCCAGTTGACATCATTGAACACAAATGTTTGTCCGCTGTTTGAGGCCGCTGCTGGGCCATCGAGCAAGTTTCCTGCCGAATCATAGATGGAGCACGAGCTCACAAAGTCTTCGACCTGTGCGCCTGTTTCACCGCCGATCGTCATGGAGGTTCCAGCTGCGGTTTCATCACCGTAAGCCGTCACCGTAATGCTCGAGATGCTCACGTCAGAGCCAACGCCCGCCTGCGCGGTGAATGCCACCACGTTGACGTTGCTCGAACCCTGTACCACCGTTGTCGATGTTGGCGATGAAGCCAATGCGATCACGAGAGAGGCCGAGCGTGCCGTCTGGGAGTTGCCCTGGAGGTCACCGCTTGGAACGATGTTTGTTCCGAGCGTGAGCTGGTCCCCATTCGAATCTTCGATCACGATACCCGATACATCGAGCACCGCGCCAAAGATCGTGTTGGCTGCCGTGTTGTTGTCAACGTCAGCTGTCAACTGGAGATCCAACGTCTGTCCAGCTGCGATCGAGAAGTCGTCAGTGAAGTCAATGACCTGGTCTGCGTCTTCCGCATCCCCGTCAAGACCTGCGCTGTCATCTTCGTTCGCCGCGCTGTCTGTGACCGTGTCAAGCTCAAGTGGGCCCATAAGGGTGTTGCCCGAGCTTGTGTAACGAACCTTGATATCTTTCAAGTTCGCTTCAGCACCGCTGTTGATGAGTCCGTCATCGTCAGAGGTTGCCGCACCCGCTTCAACACCGTCAAACGCATCTCCATCCGCGTCGTCGTCTGCGACCACAATGAAGTCAATGTCCTTCACCGTGACGCTTTGCTTCGACGTGAGTGAGAAGGTAAAGATCGGATTGTCTTGCGAGTTGGTGTGGAGATCGCCTGCCACTGGGCCGTTGAACGCAAAGGTCACGTCCCCGCCCTGGATTGTGCTGAACGAACAATCGCTTGTCGTTGCCGCACAGGTTCCATTGCTTTCTGTTGCAGCCGCCGTTCCACCGTCGTAGTTGGCTCGGGTTACCGCCATGTTGAAGCCAAAGTCACCGCCCTTTGCAATAAGGTCTGTGTCCTTGTCCATCAATACGGTGATCGTTTCACCCGACTGACCTCCGACGGTCAATTTCACGTCAAAGGCCTTGTTGTTTCCATCCGGAACGATGTAGACCGAGTCAAAGACAAAGTCCACAAAGTCACCCGTTGCTCGTACACCTGTGGCCACCTTCGTGCTGCCCTGGTAGAGAGCAAAGTCTTTGTGATCGGATGCGTTGTCAATGCGCAAGCGCAAGCGCTCAACACGAGCGTCTTCCGTTGCCGCTGACAACTGGAATTTACCAACGATCGAATTTTGTTGACCAAGTGATGGGTTCGTGATGGATCCCGTCTTTGCGATGGTGATCACACCGACCGAGTTGCCCGAGAACGAATAGGTGTTACCCGACAATGGGAAGGAACCATTCACGGCACCCGAGGCACTCACGTCAGCAGCCGCACCAATGCGGAATGCCATCGTGTCAGCCGCCGTGGCTGCTGTCGATGTTTCCACCACGACCGACAATGGTCGTGTTTGTCCATCGTTCACTTGGAAGCCGAGGCTCGAGAAGGTGACCTGACGTGTGGAGCTGTTCACGGAGCGTGACTCTGTCAAGCGCTCTGCGCCCGAGTAGAGGTACACGTTGCTCACGTTTGTCGCTGCACCAACGCCGCCCAATGAGAGGACGACGGAGTTGACCGTCGAAGCACCACCTGCTGCCTTGGCACTAAGCTTCAAGACTTCCACACCGTTCGCGCCCCGTGGGAGCGTTGCACCGGCTGGATTATCCGAAGCCACCGAGAGCGACAATCCACCCGTTGCAACTGGTGTGGACGATCCGTCTCCGGTTGCCATCTGGGCCGTGTCGGAAACTTCATCGCTCTTCGCACTCAATGCGGCACCGTTTGCAATACCGGCAACGTCCACGCTCGTGTTCATCACGAAGCGGCTCTGCAACCGGTTTGCCGACATACCAGCGGAAGAAACTTCACGCTTCATGCCGCCCCAAACCAAGTATGTCTTGCCACCCGAGGCCACCAACGCACCGTCATACAAGCTGTTGCCTGTAAGGGATGTGCCAACCGAGTAGTCTGCGAAGAACGCATCTGGAACGTCCTGGATAAATGTGTTCCAGCTCGAGCCACCGTATACGGTGACTGCCGCGCTCTCCGATTCGATCCAGTGCAGCATCCCATCTGGTGAGACGGCGTACACTTTTGGATCTGATTGAATCTTCACCCAGTACGTGCCTGGGCGATACACGACGTTGCCTCCAAGTGGGATAGCGGCCAACGCGGCGTCCGAGATTGTCGAAACGCCAGAGAAGTCCGAGTACCACGAGAAGTACGTCTTTTCATTCGGGAAGGTGTAACGCATGCCATTGGACCCGTAGTAGTACACCGTTGAGAACGATGTGCCACGAACAAGGTCTCCTGCGGACAAGGCGCTAGCGGTCAGAGGAGCGACCGCGCTAGCTCCCAACGTCCAGAGGATTGTCATTGCGACAACTGCAAGCGTAAATACACGCTTTCCGAGTGTCGAATCATTCGCCATAAGGAGAATTCTGTATCAAATCGAGAAGAATAATGGCGCAACACGGCCCATTGGCCTCGACCTTGCGAGTATCGCGCTTGTGTTTAGAAGTGACACCACTCACGAACGAGGATCTCGTTCGTTCCCTCACGCTTCACGGTGACGCGGGAGAGAACGGACGGGATCAAGCCTTACGGCTGTTCTGATCCTGCGGGCGGCGCCGTGGGCGTAGTTTCAACACGAACCTCAATCGTAGCTTGTATGTCATCAGCGGCATGCGTCTCTGATTCGCATGCGTCAACGCAGTTTGTTTCTGGGACAACCTCTGTTTGAACATTTTCGGCAGGCACCACATCAGACACGGGCGCCGGTTGTGTGAGCGCAATTTCTGCGCGCGCCAACTCAAGTTCCGCCACGCGCAAGCCTTTCCGGACGGAAGCAGTCAACTCAAATGCGCGACGATACCCGCCATTGGCGGCAAAGTTTTCCGCACCACTCAAGTCAATCGTCTTCAATTCAAACAGCACGTCATTTGAGGGCAGCGCAACATCCTGACGGTTGTACAATTCGCGTGTGCGCTCCACAGCCGCAAGTCGATCAAGCAAAATCTCGCGCTCACCGCGAATCCCGCGCAATTCTTTGGTGAACTGGCGCGCAAGCTCATTGGCTGGTGTTTCCGAAAGAATCGCCGACCCCTCCAGCGTTTCCACGGCCTTTGTCTTTGCCGCGTCCGCCACTTTTTGTGACGCCGTCAACACCTCAACGTTTGCCTCATCCTTCACAGATTCCGGCGCCAAGAGGATCCTTTCAAGTTGAGATTGCGAGTCGTCAATAATGCGCGCAAGGTTTACTTGCTCCTTTGGATCTGTCGTATGCGCCAAATCATCCTCGACAGCTTCAATCTGTTTTGCAAAGCCATCAAGCGCCTGTTGAATATGGCGTCCTTTTCCTTCCGCGTTCGCTTCAATAAGCGTTGAGACTTCATTCAAACGTCGTGTCGTAAATTCGGCGCGCAGTTTCTGGCGCGCTTCATTTCCCGCAATGGACAACTGTGCGCGCTCGGTTGCAAGTTTCACAGGATAAAAACGATCTCCCGGAACGGTGTCGAGTGACGCGTTCACGCTCGTCATCCATCCGCCTAACACCATCACCACCATGAGCGACGCAAACGCAAGAGGCCGAGCAACAAGCTCGGTCAATTCACGCGGCACACGCACAAGCGCGTCCACGAACGCATACGATGTACGCGCGGCGTTCGCGTCCAATGCAAGCAAGCGATTGTGTGTCTCTGTACGCACACGTTCACTCAACTGCCACGATGTGTGACGTCCCAATTCGCGAAGTTTGTGTTCAAGATGCTGCATGTTATGTGTGGTGCGACAGTTCCTCAATGGCGCGCTTCAGAGCCCCAAGCGCGCGGTGGATAGACACGCGCACGTTGTTTGGAGTTTTTTGCAATGCACGCGCAATTTCGGTAATCGACATTTCGTCCATGAACCGCATGACAATCAACTCCCGATATTCTTCAAAAATGTTGTAGAGCGCTTTCTCAACCGTTGCAAGATCGCTTGATTGCGTCACGGCGGACTGCAAGTCAATCGAATCCGCAATCTCACTTCCTTCTGCCAACGACGTTTCTTTGACGCGACGTTCGTTCTTTCGGTAGTGGTCCGCGACAACGCGGCGAGCGATGGTGTAAAGGTAGGCGCTAAGGTTGATGACGCGCGTTTTACACAGGGACTCCCACGCTTGTTCGAACACCTCCGATTGGAGCTCTTCTGCGTCCTCCATGGACGCAACTTTCAACCGAATGAAACGCGTGATGCGTTCGGCGTATTGTTCGTAGATCTCCGCATACGCCTGCGTGTCGTGACGCACGCGAATGCGATGCAAAAGGAATTGTTCTCGCAGACGGTGCATGAGTCGCCTACTTTAATAGTCGTTCAATTATCAAAATCATTACACCACAATGTCGATGCAATGACCTTTTTTGTTTAAAGTTGGCTAACCTTGGCTGACAAGCATTTCGTTTAGATGGCAGAAACATAGCAAAAAACGCTGTAAATGTCAACAGGTTGAACTCGACGGATCGCCTAAGTTTGTCTACACTACCGTTGACAAGCACTACTAAAATTATGGATGTAAGCAAGCAGAATAATCCCCAGGAGCCCATCCGTGTTTCCGTCTCTGAAGCCGCCAAACTTTTTGGTGTGAGCCAACGCACCATTAGGCGCTTCATTCAAGAACAAGAACTCACCTATATTGTCGTCCAAGGACGATACAAAATTAACTTTGAAAGTCTTGTGCGCTGGTCACAAAAGCGCACCACCACACGCAAGAAACTTTCGCAAAATGGCATCGGACAATTTGTTGAGCAATGGAAAATTCACAATCCTTTATTCTCCCCGCACACACCACAGACGAAAAATATCAACGAGGCACATGAGGTATAACGTCCAGAAACGATTTTTCAATGGATACGCTCTTTCCATCGTTGCGTGTGTTCTTGTTTCGACATCCCTCCTCGCGAAACCGGCACACGCCTTTCGTCTCGACAATTTTGTGCGCTCTGGCAACCACTACCTTGTCGCCGGTCCAGATTTGACCGACCAAAACTGGCCGGCACTATCGCGGTTTGATCTCCTTGTCCTTCCCGCAGAAGCCGCAATTTTCAACCCGACAGTTGCGTCAGAATTGCGCCGCCGTAATCCCGACATTGTCATTCTCGCGTATGTCCCGACCGTCAGCTTTAATGACCGCTATTGGAGTGATGCGCTCCACCGCAACTTGCGCGACGTTCTGACGCCGCAAATGGAATTGCACAACCGATACGGCGCACAGGTGAGCATTTGGCCTGGAACGCGCGCATATAATATCAGTAACCCAAGTTATCGCAGCGCACTCACAAAATACATTGGCGATCGTGTGTATGCGTCAGGATTTTGGGACGGCATTTTCTTAGATGAAGTCGCATCGTCCATCTCGTGGGTTGGCGCAACCGACATCGATCAAAATGGCGCGCAAGACGACTCGCGCCTCGCCGATGCCGCGTGGAACAATGGTTACACTGACTTATTTGCTTCGCTGCGCTCTCGACTCGGAAACGATGCGATCCTCATCACAAACGGAAGTTCGGAAGACGCATACCAACCATACGTCAACGGACGCATGTTCGAATCCTTCCCCACACCGTGGGAAGGACGCGGACGCTGGGAAGACATCTTGGGGCTTCTCCTGCGCAACCAACGTAGCGTTCATGCGCCCGATGTGTTCTTCATCAACAGCAACACAAACGATTCGGGCGTGATCAACACGCAAGAAATGCGCTTTGGTCTCACGAGCGCTCTGCTCACCGGCGCATTCTTTGGCTACGACTCTGGAGTAAACAGCCACGCACAGTTGTGGGTGTTTGATGAGTACGACGCGTATTTGGGACGCGCCGTTGACGTGCCGAAGGATGAATTAAACGGCCGCGTGAGCTTGAGTGCCGCCGCAACGTCCCCTATTTACCCAAGCGTTTGGTCGCGTGATTTTCAAGAAGGCCGCGTGATGGTGAACGCAACAAACAGCGCGCACACAATTCTCCTGGGTGAAGATTTTGAAAAAATTCATGGCACGACAGATCAGACGGTGAACGACGGACGCATCGTAAGCGAGGTAACGCTGAAACCGAGAGACGGCGTCGTGCTCTTACGTCCCATTGAGTCGCTACGACGCACCGCGTTTCCGAACGGCTCTTTTGTGCGTGTGTTCGACGTGCAAGGACAACGCAAGCGAAGCGGATTTTTTGCCTACACGGGAGCCACGCTTGGCGGCGAACAAGTTGTGCGCGCAGACATCGATCACGATGGGAGCGACGAGTGGATCTCGGCAAACAGTTCGGTTGTGCGTGTGCATGATACGAAGGGACATGTCTTGCGCCAATTCTATCCGTATGGAGAAACATACACGCACGGCGTGAACATTGCCGTTGGCGATCTCGAGGGCGACGGCACACTTGAGATTGTGACAGGAACAAAGCAAGGCGGCGGACCGCAAGTGCGCATTTTCACAACAGAGGGCGACGTCAAGCACGCGGGATTCTTTGCCTACGGCGAAATGTTTCGTGGCGGCGTCAATATTGCGCTCGGAGATATGAATCACGACGGATCACTTGAGATTATTACGGGCGCTGGTCAGGGCGGGGGCCCACATGTGCGCATCTTCAACAAAGACGGCCGCCTCATCAATCCTGGGTTTTTTGCCTACGACGCGCGCTTCCGCGGAGGTGTGAATGTAGCGGCGGGCGACGTGAACGGAGACGGACAAGTTGATATTATGACGGGGATGGGAGCAGGCGGACGTCCAACCGTGCGCATTTTCAGTGATCGCGGCGTACAGCTCACCCGCGAATTTGATGCCTTTTCCACGCGGGAAAAACCAGGTGTACGCGTTGCCGCAGAAGATTTGGACGGCGACGGCATCGCAGAAATCATGGCGCTCACGACCGACGTCTTCACATTGTCCGCATTCTAACATCCGTTCATTATGGAACCGCAACAAAAATCATCCAAGAAAAGCGTCCTCATCAGAAGCGGCCTTCACGTTGCGCGGCAACCGGGAAGAGCCATTGCGCGACGCATCAAAACGCGCCTCGAAAAACACGGATGGAAACATCGCATCTTCGACGTGCTTGCGCTTGTGGTTTTTTGCGGTGTGATTGCGGGCGGCGCGTATGTTCTTTTTTTCCGCAATGATCCAGGGAAACACGTCGAGCTTTCCGCCGTCGTCGCACCGCGCGACGTCATAAGTGGCGGCGCATCCACGCTTTCCCTTTCCTACACAAACAACAGTAAAACGCTTCTCACCAACACATCGTTGACGCTCGAGTACCCTCCGTATTTTGTGCTCCAAGGCGTTGAAGAGGCATCATTTGAACCGCAAACAAACACGGTTGCGATCGGTGACCTTCCGCCCGGCGCGCACGGTCTCCTCAAGATTCGCGGCGTCATGTTTGGCGACGTCCTCGGTACACAGACATTTTCCTCCACGCTTTCTTACGCATGGGATGACGACAAAACGGGCGTGCAAAAAAAGTCGTACACCTTTTCCCCTTCCGCTTCCGCGCTTGTGATTGAAAGCGCGTTGCCCGACCAACTCGTTGCGGGACAATCGCTTGAAGGAACGGTCACGCTCAAAAACAGCGGCCCCGTTACATTCCCAGAGGCGTCTGTCCATGCGTTGTTCCCGCAAGGATTCCGTCTACGTTCGACCTCGCTCAAACAACGCGAAGACACGACGTGGATTGTGCCGTCGCTTGTCCCCAACGAAACGCTCGTCATTCAATATGAAGGAAGTCTCGCGGCAGGAGAAAACACATCATCAACGTTCCGGTTTGAGCCGTCGTTTGTTTTTGGTGACGAGCGCTTTACGCAAGATGCGTTTGAAGAAACCGTGACAACGCTCGCAAACCCCTTTGCAATCGACCTCACCATATTAGAAGGCGTGGAGTCGAATCGCATTCCTGCGCGCGTGCATTGGACAACGCAAAATGACACTGCCATCGAAAACGTCTCCGTGGAAGTCGACGGTGCGTCTAACACGCCGCAATGGCGCCTAGATACGCCCGTGCAGACAGGCCAAAAAGACGTCGTGTTGATCCCCGCAAACGACCGAGCAGTCAATCGCGTCTCGACACTCGTCCCGAAAACAACCTTCACCCTTACAGACAGCAACGACGCGGTGACCGTGCAGGGCGAGCCCAAAGAAGTGCGGCTTGAAACCGCGCTCGACGTGAATGCGTTTGTCTTGTACTTCACCGATTCGGGAGATCAGCTCGGCCGCGGGCCATTGCCTCCGCGCGTCGGACAGGAGACAACATATTGGATTGTGTGGAATATTGAGGGCACTCAAAACACACTTGTCGATCTCTCGATGAGCGCAACGCTTCCGCCAAACGTCGCATGGATCAACAAACAAAGCGTCACGTTTGGTGGCTCGCTCTCTTACAGTGAAAATACGCGCACGGTGACATGGAATATTCCCGCGCTTGATCCAACCGTCATCGCCAACAAAACCGTGGCCGCAAGTTTTGCCGTCACCCTCATCCCAAGCGCGTCCGACATCGGGACACGCCCGGCACTTGTGCGCGACGTGCACTTCCGCGCAACGGACACATGGGTAGAGAAAACATTAACGCGCTCGTTGGGTCACGTCACAACACGTGTGCGAAGGGATGCGGGAACGGGCGTTGTGAGAGACTGATAGACACCCTCGATGCGCGTGAGATGCTCGTCCACATTGTAGAGCGTTTGAAAGCGGCGCTGTCCTAATTGTCCCAGCCGTTTTGCCTCGCGCGGATCGTCTGCAAGTCGCTGCATAGCCATCGCGAGTGCGTCAACATCATTGGGCGGCACCAACAAACCCGTTTGGCCGTGGACAACGAGCTCGGACAATCCACCCGTGCGACTGACAATCACGGGCGTTCCCAATCCTTGAGGCTCAATGGCCACCATCCCAAAGGGTTCAAACCACACCGACGGCACCACAACGGCCGTTGCTTTTCGCATGTATGACAGCACGCGCTCATGCGATAGCGCTCCCAAAAACTCCACGTTTGTCATCGCGCCCGCCTGGCCTTGTAGCGCTTGCCGCGCCGGGCCGTCTCCTGCAATGCGCACACGCAATCCTGTTTTGCGCGCGGCCTCGATCAACACATGCGCGCCTTTTTCTTCGCTCAACTGCCCCACAAACAAAAAGTATCCGTGATCTTCATGGGGCACCTGCGCCTCGTCTGACACATCAACAACGTACGGAATCACAAAGCTCTGCGGCGGCCTCCAACCCTTCGAGACAAAAAAATGTTGGACAAATTCGGTGGTAAAAATAAGCCCCGAAATGTGCTTGCGATAGATATGACACGCATCGTGCAATGCAAAAATGGACGCGCCTGCAACGCTCGCGGCCCATGAATGTTTGATACCGCGCCGACGCACCACGCTCCAAAACGAACCATCGCGATCAATACCTTCTGCGTCATATAAGGCATGATTTGCGGAAAGCATGCCGTAGTCATGCACGTGTGCCACGACGGGAATGCCGGCTCGCGCGAGGACGGGCAAAACGCTTGGAGAAATTTGGTTGTAAATATTGTGCACATGCGCCACGTCGAATCGTTCGCGTGAAAGCAGTTCGCCCAACTGCTGTTGTGCTTCAAACGACCACAACATGCGTCCCAATGTCCGCGGAGCATCGCCTATGCGGGGAGTGGCCGTTTGAACGGGAGAGATCGTTGTGTGGGGAAGCGTCGTGTCATTTCGTTCATGATCCACCGTAAACACATGCACCGAATGCCCACGCGTCGCGAGTGACTTGCCAAGCCACATCGCGTAACGATCGGCTCCTCCGTGCGGATACCAGTACTTGTTTAAAAACAAAACCCTCATATTAGTTGAACTTAACGCAACTTCATCACGTGTTCGCGGTTGGCGACGACCACCATGCATCCCGCAAAAACCCAAAGATACGGCGCGAGCGTGCGGATTTCCAAAAACGTCGCAAGCGAGGCGTTCACCGCTACGGCAATCGACACTCCAACATACGCCGCACCCAAGGCGCGCCCAAAGGGTGACGTCGCATGTTTCGCCAAACGCACCGCAAGCACCAGAAGCGCCACATACAGCCACAGATAAAACGCAAACCCGAGCGTCCCCGTCTCCCCCCACAAACTCATCCAATTGTTGTCAACGTATCCTTCTGTCCCATACACGCCAAACGGCAACCCGACCGTGTCATACGCGCGCGTGTTGTGCAAAGCCGCAACGGCGCCACCGCCAAAGGACGCCGGCCCCCATCCAAACAACGCACTGACAATGCTGTGCGGCACAACGGTGGTAGGCGTGTGGACAATCCAGAACACGCGCCCCAACCCAAAATATTCTCCGCGAAATCGTTCGTAGGAAAACGCTTCAAAGAATCGCTCGGTAAGACTTTGGCGCGGCACGTCGGCAAGCGTGCGTTGAATGCCCGAAAAAGCCAACGCACTCCCTAAGACAAGCGCGATGACGAGCGCACCCATAAGCACGCGCTTGTCCTTCCTCACCCACGCAATCGCCAACCCCCCCAACAAGAATCCAAACCACGCCGACCGGCTATACGTGAGCAACAGTGCGGGCAGTGCCACAATCGCGGTCAACCCCCAAAATCGCCACGACGGCACGCGATCGGATTCATACACCAACGCTAAAACCACAAGAAG
>CAZDJC010000002.1:15724-22438 GCA_964505655.1 uncultured Gammaproteobacteria bacterium | reverse complement strand
ACAAAACGTTCGCAGAGGGATCGCTTTGCCCGCGAAGTAGCACGACGAGTAGCGACACTATGTGTTGTGATGGGACTGCTTGGAGTCGTCTATTGGTTTGTTGCGTTCGAACGCATTCCATTCTTCTCGTCTCGATTTTGGTTGGTCGTGTGGGTTATCGGGTTTATTGTGTGGCTTGTCGGGGTCATTCGGCACGCGACACGTGTCGTGCCAAAAGAACGTGAGCGCTTGCAGCAGCAACTTGAACAGAAAAAGTATCTACCGCACCGGTGACGATTGGCGCGAATATGCTAGGGAGGATGGGAGAGAGAATGGCCGCACGATATCTACGAAAAAACGGATATCGTGTTTTGATGTACGGGTGGAAGGCGTTTGGATGTGAAGTAGATCTTGTCGCGGAAGACCCGCATGGCGAACTCGTTTTTGTTGAAGTGAAGACGCGAAGATCACTCCAAGCAGGCAATCCGGAGGACTCGGTGACGCCAACAAAACGTCAGCATCTTGAACAAGCCGCACAAGGATGGTTCGACGCGCATCACTCGCGGCAGCCGTGGCGCGTAGATGTCATTGCGATTGAACTAGGTGTGCGCACACACATCCTTCACTTTGAAGGGATTTGACAGGATTTGTTTTTACATTTATTATGGCTCACATGATAGTCTCGGCACCCGCCGAGATTTTTGCAAGCATAAACGCATGAACACTATGTCATCTCCTATCGAACAGGCCATCAGACAAATCGTCGAAGAGAAAGGACTCTCATACGAGTCGGTTATGGAAACCATTGAAGCGGCGCTCGCGGCGGCGTACCGCAAAGATTTTGGCAACCGTCTCCAAAACATTGAGGCGAAATTCGAGCCAGCATCCGGCGATTTGAAGTTGTGGGATGTCAAAACAGTTGTAGAAGATCAGGAACTGCCGGCGGAAAGTGAACCTGCCGAGACGTTCCCAGAGTTTTCACGCGGCCCGCGTGACACACAGGAGCGAGAGCCGAATCCGGAAGACGAAGAACCGCGCTTCAACCCAAAAACAGAGATGATGTTAACGCCGGCGCGTGCGGTTAAAGCAGACGCGCAAATCGGAGACGTGTTGCGGATGCCCTTGGACGTGCCAAGCGCATTTGGTCGCATGGCCGCGATGACGGCAAAGCAAGTCATCACGCAAAAATTGCGCGAAGCAGAGCGCGAGGTTACCTACACGGCGTACAAAGAACACGAGGGGGAGGTTCTCGTGGGAACGGTTCAGCGGCGTCAGGGACGTGTGATTTTGGTTGACCTCGGCCGCGGCGTCGCCATTATGCGCCCTGAAGATCAAGTCCCGGGCGAGCGATATCTTCCAAACGATCGCATCAAAGTGTTTATCAAATCCGTCGATCTTGGGATGCGCGGACCGGAAATTCTCGTGTCGCGAACGGCACCGGAGCTTGTCATCGAACTCTTTAAAGTAGAAATCCCAGAAATTGCGGATGGCACGGTACGGATCGAAGCCATTGCGCGTGAACCCGGTTCACGCTCAAAGGTTGCCGTCGCGTGCGATGACGACAGCATCGATCCCATTGGCGCATGTATTGGTCAACGTGGCGCACGCATCCAAACAATCATTGCAGAGTTAAGCGGCGAAAAAGTTGACATTATTGAATACGATGAGGATGCCGGAGTCTTTGTGATGAACTCGCTCGCGCCCGCAAAAGTAGAATCCGTAGAACTTGATGAGAAGTCGCACGTCGCAACGGTGATCGTTGACGCGGATCAGTTATCGCTCGCAATCGGCAAAGGCGGACAAAACGTCCGACTCGCGGCGCGACTCACCGACTGGAAAATCAACGTCGCAGAAAAGAGCGGCACCATCAAAGGATCGAGCGAAGGGTCGGTTGAAGGATCGCGTACGCGACGAGAACCTGTAAAGAAGGAAGACGCACCAACGGAAGAGCAGGTGCAGGCAGAAGTAGATGAAAGTTTGGCAAAAGCTAACGTTGCGGCATTGGCCGAGCACGTGGATGAAGCCGCGGACGGCGACGAAGACGAGGCGGAAGTTCCAGACGAGGCGGAGGATGATACCAAGGCGGCCGAGGAAGGATTGGAGTCGGATGTGATGCCGGCGCGCGAAATGGCGGAAGCAGATGAAAACGAAAATGATGCGAGCGCGACGTCGGAAGATGAGACCGCGTAGTCTATGAACACCGGCATCTTTACGCTGTTGCTCACTCAACCGATCTACAATCTTCTCGTGCTCAGTTACAACGCAATTGCCAGTGTGGGGATCCACGATCTTGGACTTGCGATCATCACGCTCACCGTTGCCATTAAACTTGTGTTGCTTCCATTTACTGCAAAATCGGTTGTGGCGCAACGCAACATGCAAGCGCTTCAACCAAAAATCGAAGCGATTAAGAGTCAGTACAAGGGCGACAAAGAGGGGCAGGCAAAAGCCATGATGGCGCTCTACAAAGAGCACAACATCAATCCACTATCCTCTTGTCTTCCAATTTTGGTTCAGATGCCCGTCCTGCTCGCGCTGTATTATGTGTTGAGCCGATCGGTGACAGATCCGGCATCAACGGCGCTGTTGTACAGTTTTGTTTCTGCGCCCGAAATATTCAACACGCATTTGTTCTCGCTTGTCGACTTGAGTGTGCGCAGCATCCCGCTTGCCGTGGTCGCGGGTCTCGTACAGTATGTGCAAGGACGCATGATGCAAGTGGCACAACCGCCAAAAGAACTACAAGGAAAAGAGGCGACAAAGGACGAGAGTATGGCAGCGGCGATGACGAAGTCGATGACGTACACGATGCCTCTCATCACGGTGATTTTTGGCGCATCACTGCCCGGAGGCGTCACACTTTACTGGTTGATTTCAGGCCTCGTGAGCGTGATACAGCAGTGGATCTTGATGCGCAAACGCCAGGCGCCTGCCGCGTGATATGAGCGCGCCGCGGACACAGACAAATGAAGTCGTGCAACGCACCGTGGCATACATGACGGCGATCGGATACCCCGTCACGGTGACAGATGTGTGGCAGTGGCAAATGGGGGGAAGCGACGTGCGGACATTGCGAGAAGTTGATGAAGCAGTTGCCGCGCTTGTGACAAACGGCACGTGTAGCAGGCATGAAGGACGCGTGGTGCTCAAAGGACATGAGACGCTTTTCGAGCGTGTGCTACATGCGTCGCGTATTGCGGAGCGAAAATTCCGAGTCGCAAAACGGTACGCGCGATTCCTGCGCTGGATCCCAAGTGTGCGAGGTGTTGCTGTGTGCAATTCGCTTGCATGGGAGATGACGCATGAGGAAAGCGACATTGATTTGTTTATGATCGTACGCGGACGAGCCCTGTGGTTTGTTCGTTTTTTTGCCCTTTTGCCAGCGGCGCTCTTGGGGCGCCGTCCGGGGCAGTCGTCTCGCGACCCCG
The DNA here is from genome assembly GCA_964505655.1 of uncultured Gammaproteobacteria bacterium. Lineage (GTDB taxonomy): Bacteria > Patescibacteriota > Patescibacteriia > UBA9934 > UBA11717 > 2-02-FULL-53-10. The sequence continues at coordinate 19,031 of CAZDJC010000002.1, read as the reverse complement.
TGTGCTTGAGTTTTTTTCTTTCGGATGGGGCGCTTGGCCTTCATGATGTTGCCCTCACGCCTACGGATCCGCATTTTGCCCACTGGCTTTTATCAATGGTGCCACTCGTGGATGATGGCGTGTTTGCGGACTTCTTCAACGCGAACACATGGGCTCGGGTACTGTTTCCGAACGCATCACCTGTTCGACTCGCGTGGTTTCGCCGCCTTCGTCGCGCGCAACCCACGTGCAAAACAGCTCTCCTATGGCTCGATCATGTGCTCGGACAAATCCAACAGCGGCATTTACCAAGCGTCATTCGTGTCAAACAACACGAACCAACAACGGATGTCATTATCAATGATCGCATGCTCAAATTTCATACAAATGATCGTCGCCTTGCATACCGAACGATGTTTGAATCGCTATGTTCAACGCCATAACCCGAGAGCGACTCTCACTTGTCTTGGCGGGTTTGAGCATTTTTTTGCTTCCGTGGCAAACGCATCTTGTGCTTGGGGAGGCCACGATTCTTGGCGCGGAGAGTCCCTTTGGGCACCAGTGGCTCTATGTGTTTGATGTGGTGATCTTGCTTTACGTCCTGTCACGAGTGTTGCCCATATGGCAATCGCGTTTTCAACTATTTCGGCGTGTGGTATCTGTACGTGGCGTTACGATCGGGCTTGGGGTTTTGACGTTGTCAGCGCTTGCATCGATTCTTGTCGCACCGGAACCCATGGTTGCATTTTTTGGGGCGACGCATCTTTTGTTAGCCGCATTGTTTCTTGTCGCAATCTTGGAGGATCAGCATGTATCCGTGAGCGCTCTTTTGATTTTGTTGATGGGAAGCATGATTACGCCGGCGCTCTTGGGTTGGATTCAGGCGGCGACGCAAACCGTTTTGAGTTCGACGATTTTTGGTATTGCGAGCCAAGATCCTGCAACGCTTGGAACGGCAGTGATCGAACATGCTGGGGGAAGATGGTTGCGTGCATACGGTTCGTTTTCGCACCCAAATATGTTTGGAGGATTCTTGAGCATGGCGCTTGTCGCAACATGGGGTTGGTTGTCCTCGCGTCCAAACATGCGCGGAGATGCATTCGGATGGTTGGCCGTCGCGCTTTTTTCTGGCGCACTCGTGCTTTCTGCCTCGCGCGGTGCATGGCTCGCCGCATTTTTGGGAAGCGGTTTGTGGTTCGTTGGATTACTCATTGTGCATGATCGCATCCGACTCAAACGTTTGTATTTTCCAATGCTTGTATGTGTTGTGGTTGTCACAATCGTCGGATTGTCGCTTCAGTCTATTTTACGCACACGCTTTGACACAGAGAATCGTCTTGAAACACAGTCGCTCGAGGAGCGAGGTACACAATGGGACGAGGCTCGCACATTGCTTGCGTTTCCAAGAACATGGTTTTTTGGCGTCGGCATGCATAACGAGCCATTTGCCGTCGCTCGCATCAAACCACTGCGAGACGTCTTTAGCTATCAGCCGCTTCACAATGTGCCCGTTCTCGTTTTTGTAGAGCTTGGCATGATCGGGTTTTCGGCGTTTCTGCTTCTTGTTGTTTCGTCAGATTGGCTCGTGCATCGCTTTTGGAACACGCCCTCGTCACTTCTCGCGATGTCGCTTGGACTGACAATTCTGGCACTCGCTCTTTTTGATCACTATCTCTGGACGCAACCGTCCGGTCTCTATCTTTTGGCCTTGTTTTTCGCCTTGAACACAAAAGCGGGACTTCTAAGCGTCCCAAAAAATAAGCCCTAAATTGGACGTCTTGACAACAATAGCCCGATTTAGCAAAATACCGACCGGAGTGCTAACTCTTTGAAGTCGCCCATGCGCGGCTTCGTCAAATTCAAACATTCTTAACATCTGTGTCACTATGCACATTCGCCCTGTTGGCGATCACGTTGTGATCAAACCCTTGGAGGATCACACAACCACATCGTCTGGGATCATCATTCCCGACACCGCAAAGGAAAAACCGGAGCGCGGTGAAGTACTCGCGGTAGGTTCTGGACGCATCGAAAACGGTCAGCGTATCCCCATGGAAATTAAGCCGGGAGACGTTGTCATGTTTAAAAAATACGCACCGGATGAATTCAAAATTGGAGGTGAACGTGTGTTTGTGATCGAATCGCGTGACGTCATCGGTGTCATTGAATCCTAAACTACTATGGCAAAAAAGATTATCTACAACGAGGATGCACGCCGCGCGCTCAAAGCGGGTGTCGATGCACTGGCAAATGCTGTGAAGATTACGCTCGGTCCTAAGGGACGTAACGTGATTTTGGAGAAGAGTTTCGGTGCGCCGCTTGTGACAAAAGACGGTGTCACGGTCGCGAAGGAAGTGGAGCTCGAGGATAAAATGGAAAACATGGGCGCGATGCTCGTGAAGCAAGTGGCATCGAAGACAAACGATGTTGCGGGAGATGGGACGACAACAGCAACGGTGTTAGCGCAAGCGCTTGTTACGGAAGGCATGCGACACGTGGTGGCGGGCGTGAACCCGCAATCACTGCGGCGCGGCATCGAAAAAGGCGTCGAGGCAGTCGTCAAACATATTAAGGATCACATAGCCAAACCGGTGGAAGACGAAATCGAACGCGTTGCGTCCATCGCGGCGAACGATCCGGAGATCGGCGTCAAAATCAAAGAGGCTATGGACGTTGCGGGCAAGGACGGTGTCATTACGGTTGAAGAGGGAAAAAGTTTCGGTATCGAAGTTGAGGCGGTGAAAGGCATGCAGTTCGATAAGGGGTACGTCTCGCACTATATGGTGACGGACGCGGAACACATGGAGGCGGTGTTCCAGGACGCGCACATTCTCATCACAGACAAAAAGATTACATCCATTCAAGATATTTTGCCGCTCTTGGAGTCAATGGCGCAAACGGGGCGCAAGGAGCTTGTGATCGTGGCGGAAGATGTGGAGGGAGATGCGCTCTCGACACTCGTCGTGAACCGATTGCGCGGGGCGTTCCAAGCGCTGGCGATTAAGGCGCCGGGATTTGGGGATCGTCGCAAAGCCATGCTTGAAGATATCGCGATTTTGACCGGTGGGCGCGTGATCTCTGAAGAAGTAGGATTGAAATTGGAAAGCGCGAGCGTGAACGACCTTGGCCGCGCAGGAAAAGTTGTCGCGACAAAAGACACAACGACCATCGTGGACGGACGCGGAGACAAAAAGAAAGTTGATGATCGTGTTGCGGCCATCCGCCTTCAGGTTGAATCGACCGATTCGGAATACGAAAAAGAGCAGTTGCAAAAGCGCATGGCCAAGTTGGCTGGCGGCGTCGCGGTGATTAACGTGGGCGCTGCAAC
>CAZDJC010000002.1:5865-15624 GCA_964505655.1 uncultured Gammaproteobacteria bacterium | reverse complement strand
CAATACGAAGATTTGATGACGGTGGGCATTGTGGATCCGGCAAAGGTGACGCGCTCGGCGTTGCAGAACGCGGCGTCCATTGCGATCATGATTCTGACGACAGAAGTCGCGATTGCAGAAATTCCAAAACCGGAAAAGATGCCGCCGATGGGTGGTCCCGGTATGGGGGATTACTAAAGCAAAATGCGTTATGAGAAAGAGCCCGCCTTCAAGCCGGGCTCTTTGTCTTGAAAAGTCTGTTTAATTTGCTATGCTCTTTGAATCTTATGATCACAAAACCCAACTTAATGACGCGTAGCTCCCGGCTTGCACAATCCATAACGCAAGTTTGGGACTCTCTTTGACGTTGACAAAAAACAACAGCACGTAAAGGCCTTGGAGGATGAAATGGCACAAACGGGGTTTTGGAATCGTGCGGATGCGCAGAGTGTCAGTCAAGCGTTTGGAACATTGCGCCAAGAAATTCAAACATGGGTGACGCTCAAAGATGACATTCAGACGCTCGAGGCACTCATCGAGGAAGCAACGGCCAACGATGAGCCGACGCTGCACGAGTGTGAAGCACAGCTTGCGCAACTGGAACAACAATTTTCGGCACTCGAAATCCAGACGCTGTTTACGGGCAAGTACGACGGCAACCATGCCATCGTGTCTATCCATGCAGGAGCGGGCGGCGCCGACGCGCAAGATTGGGCGGAGATTTTGTTGCGCATGTTTTTGCGTTTTGCCGAACGCATGGGATGGAAGGCCGCGGTTCTTTCTGAAACGCGCGGAACGGAAGCGGGCATTAAGTCTGTGACAATTCGCGTCCAAGGAGCGCGCGCGTATGGCTACCTCAAGGCAGAAGCGGGCGTGCATCGGCTTGTGCGGCAGTCACCCTTTAATGCAGACGCGCTTCGCCAAACAAGTTTTGCGCTTGTCGACGTTATCCCAGAGTTAGAGGATGACGCAGATATTAAAATCAATCCCGACGAATTGCGCATTGACACCTTTATGTCGGGCGGTCATGGCGGCCAAAGCGTCAACACAACCTACAGCGCCGTGCGCATTGTCCACGTTCCAACCGGCATCACGGTTCAATGCCAAAATGAGCGTTCGCAGGCCCAAAATAAGGAGACGGCGCTCAAGGTCTTGCGTGGAAAACTTCTTCAACGTAAACTCGAAGAACAGCAGCAGGAATTGCAGGCTCTTCGCGGGCAGGTTGTGTCGGCGGATTGGGGGAATCAGATTCGCTCATACGTTTTGCATCCGTACAAAATGGTGAAGGACCATCGAACGGGATACGAAACATCTGCGCCGGACGACGTGTTGAACGGTAATCTCATGCCGTTTATCGAAGCGTTTCTGCGTCAACGTTAATACGTACGAGAGCTCATCTTCAAAATGCTTCATGGATTCGCTCAAGAAAGAAAAAGTTTTGGTGACGGGAGGCGCTGGTTTTATCGGCTCGCATCTTGTGGAGCGGTTGGTTGAAGCGGGGCATGACGTGCTTGTTGTGGATGCACTGACAACAGGCAAGCGAGAATACGTCCATCCAAAGGCGCGATTTGCAAGCATGGATGTTTGGTATGACTACAAAAAATTGCAAAAGCTTATTGTGAAAGAGCGGCCGGATGTGACGTTTCATCTTGCGGCGCACAAAGATGTTCGCGCGTCCATTCAAAGACCGATTGACGACGCGCACACAAATATCATCGGAACGCTGAATGTATTGGAGGGCGTGCGCAAAGCGGGCGGCGGGCGCGTGGTGCTTACATCGAGCATCGCCGTGTGCAGTGCGGATGCAAAGCTCCCCATTGAGGAAACGTGCGCCATTCGTCCAAGCTCTCCCTACGGCATTAGCAAGCACGCGGCGGAGATGTACATGTGGCATTACTCGGAATTGAATCGCATGGCGTGTGTGTCTTTGCGATTAACAAATGTGTATGGTCCGCGGCAAAGTTTGGAAGGCGCCGGCGTCATCACGATTTTTATCAAAAAGATGTTGAGCGGAGAGGCACCGACGATTTTTGGCAGCGGAGCGCAAACGCGCGACTTTGTGTATGTCGATGACGTGGTGGACGCGCTGTTGCGGATCATGACGATCAGTTGGTGCGGGGAAATGAATATCAGCACAAACACCGAGACAAGCATCAACGACGTTTTTGAGATGCTGCGCAAGGAAACGGGGCGGGATATTGAGCCGCAGTATGCAGATGCAAAGTCGGGAGAGTTGTTTCAGGCGCATGCGGATCCGGCGCTCGCAACAGAGGTGATGGGGTGGAAAGCGGTGACGCCTATTACAGAGGGATTGCGCAAAACGGTTGAGTGGTTTAGCGCCAACAGCGCGACATGAACACAAATGTTCTTCAACTTCAGGATGCCGTCGCGCTCCTCAAACGGGGAGGCGTTCTTGTTTTTCCCACAGAAACCGCCTACGCAATTGGATGCGATGCGACAAACGCGGAAGCGGCGGCGCGAGTGGCAAAAATGAAAAGGCGAGAAGACGGGCACACGATGCCGGTCATCGTTGCGTCCATTGAAATGGCGCGAGCATACGCAAACATGAGTGATGAGGAATTGCGGTTGGCAAGGGGATATTGGCCCGGACCACTCACCATCGTTTTACATGATGCGTTTCACGGGGTATCTCCGTTGTGTGTCGATAAAGGGACGATGGCGATGCGTGTTCCAAATCATCCTATCGCGAGAGCTCTGTGCGAAGGTTTGGGAAAACCGCTGATCGCAACATCGGCGAATGTGCACGGACGCGCGATGTGCTATCGCGTAGAAGACGTTGTGGCTCAATTTTCAAAGGGCGAACAGCCAGATGGATATGTGGATGGGGGTGTTCTTCCGCAACGTGATGCCTCGACGATCGTGGAAGTTCAAAATGGCCAACTTGTGATTCATCGCCAAGGAAGCATTGTTCCATCGCTCGATGTATGAAAGCAAAGAAGTTTTTTGGGCAGCATTTTTTGAAAGACGAGAGTGTTGTGACAAACATTATCAACGCGGCGGGCGTTGAAGGCGCGAACGTGCTCGAGATTGGTCCGGGGAGTGGCGTGTTGACGCGACATCTCGTAAAACGCGCCAAGAAGGTTGTGAGTGTGGACATCGACAGGGAAGCTATTGAAGCGACACGCGCGAAAGTCAAAAGTCCAAAACTGTCACTTATTGAACGTGACATACTGGATGTCTCACAGGAAGAAATCGGCTCGTGGTTTGATTGGGAACCCTACATTCTTGTTGGCAACATCCCGTACAACATCACATCCGATCTCTTGAACAAGTTTTTGACTCAACCACCGACACCCGCCCGCAGTGTCTGGATGGTCCAAAAAGAGGTGGCAAAACGTATGGTTGCGGGAGCAGGTGACATGAGTCGTCTTGGCCTTCTCGTGCAGTTGTACAGCGAAGCAGAGTTGATTTGTGATGTGCCGCGAGGCGCGTTTGCGCCTCCTCCAAAAGTGGACTCCGCGGTTGTACGGCTTAAACATTTTTCGGTAGCACACATGCGCGAACGGGGGATTGACGACCCGGAAGCCATCTTACGATTTGCAGACATCGCATTTCAGCAGAAGCGGAGGCAGATGCAGAAAACGCTCACGACGCTTCCATGTGTTATGCCAGACATGCTTACGGCAGCACTCAAACAATTGCATCATTCGACTACGGCGCGTCCCGAAGAATTGTCTTCCGTGGATTGGATCGCGCTCTTTGGGTTTTTTCAGCGGTAAATTTTCTCGAGCTCTCCCGCGAGGGCCTTGTTATACGGTATAATGTTCGTATGAATGGCACCAACAGTGCAACGATTATTTTAAAACCTGCACTTAAACAAGTGTGGTGGCGTTATGGGCTGATCGCGGTCGCTCTTGTCGTAAGCGCGGTGCTTGTCGTCGTGGACCCGATTCTCTATGGGCGTATGGTGGATGTGATTGTTGTCGGTCTCTCGGGTGACCCACGCAGCATCCTCCCTGGCATTCAATGGTTACTCGTTGCTTGGGCGGGAATTTTTTTGTTGAGCACGGGGATTCATGTTGGCCTCCGGGCCTTTCTTTGGAAGACGAACATCATCGTCGGCAATCGATTCGCAAGTGAAGCGGTGCATGACATGCTTCGCTGGAGTCGCCAACGATTTTCACGTCTCGCGTCTGGACGCGCGATAAAAGTCATGGATGAGGCATGGGATGCAATCTTTTTTGGTCTCTCGAGCCTTTTTGAAGACATTCTCCCCACGTTTTTCTCTTTTCTCGCCGTCGTGATTACTGGTTTCTTGATCGACTGGCGACTCACGGTTGCATCGCTACTTATCTTTCCGATCGCACTTGTCATGGGCATTGTGTCATGGCGAAAAGCAACGCCCAAACAAAACAAAATCACTGAAGAGTGGGCGAACGTCTCGCGGCACATGGGAGAGAGCGTCTCAAATATTGCCTTAGTCCAGGATTTTGCACAGGAGTGTCGGCGCGAGCACTCGTTTAAGAAACTTATGTATGCCGTCACACACAAGCAAATGTTGCTTAACATTTTTTGGTCATTCTTTTATGCAAGCGGTGGGTTGCTGACGCTATTGGGTCGCATTGTCGTGTTTGTTGTTGGCGCGTGGCTTGTCGTGGAAGGGAATACGACACTCGGAATCCTTGTGACGTTTCTTGGTATGCTCAATTATCTTCTCTCGCCAATCCAATATACGATTGCCAATTCTCTTCCGCGTTTTTCTAAAGCCGTCGCCGCAATTCGATTATACGGGGAGTTAGCCGGAGAAAAGAACGATGTCAAAGAGCGTCCCGATGCCGCAGAACTCAAACGCGTTTCTGGGCGCGTGGATCTTATAGATGTCACCTTTACATACGACGATCAGACAAAAGAGATCCTAAAATCTATCTCACTCTCAATTCTTTCAGGAACGAGTTGCGCGTTGGTGGGTCCAAGCGGCGCGGGCAAGTCTACGCTCGCCAAACTCATCAATCGCACGATCGATCCGTCCGAAGGCGCAGTGCTTGTTGATGACCACGATGTTCGCGAGTACACGTTGTCATCCCTGCGGCGGCACATTGGTGTTGTAACACAGGAGACATATCTTTTTCATGACACCGTTTTTAACAATGTGCGATTTGTCCAACCCAAAGCGACGCGCAGGCGAGTGATCGAAGCATGTCGAAAGGCGCAGGCGCATACATTTATTTCAAAACTTCCCAACGGCTATGATAGTGTTGTTGGAGAACGAGGCGTCAAACTGTCGGGTGGAGAACGACAACGGATTGCACTGGCGCGTATATTTTTGGCTGATCCACCAATCTTAGTGCTCGATGAGTCTACAAGCGCGCTCGATAGTGAAACAGAGAAACTTGTTCAAGAAAGTTTGCAGGAGGTGATGAAAAAACGAACGACGATTGTTATCGCGCACCGACTCTCGACGGTCTACTTGGCGGATCAAATTATTGTGATGCAGGATGGGAAGATTGTGGACTGTGGCACCCATGACACGTTGATCGAGAAAAAGGGGCTCTACGATCGGTTATGGTCCCTACAGGCGGGAGGGTACATCAAATGAGAGGCACGGCTGCGCCTATGAGATTTACACACAACGCGCTAACTACTGCGCTCTTTTTTTGATATACTGTTCACACAATTATGCCGCAACAAGCGCAAAAACCAGTCATGCGCTGGTCGACATTTTCTGGTGAGCAGAAATTCGGCCTTGTTCTTTTTTCTCTGACGGGAATCGTGGGACTTGTGTTGAGTGTGATCTTTCTACTCAAAGGTGTCCGCGACCCATTCCAGATTGACTACGACGGCGAGACCTATTTGTCATCAACTGAACGCGAACTTCAAGACATCGAAGCACAGAAAAAAGAAGACACGGACGGTGACGGCATCTCAAATTACGAGGAAACCAACGTGTATAGGACGATCGCCTATCTTGCTGATTCGGATGGAGACGGCTTTAGCGATGGAGAAGAAATCCGCACGGGACACGACCCAAATTGTCCCACGAACCAAGACTGCGGGCGTGGGCTGGACGCGGGCGTTAACAGCGTGGTGCGTGCGACGGATCTCTCCGACGAAGTGCCGTTTGATCAGGCGGGCATTGGCGAAATTACGTCCGAAGCCGATCTCAAGGCCTACCTCAATGCGTTTACAACACAGGAAATTCGCACGGCGCTTATTGAGTCCGGCGTTTCGCAGGAGGCGTTGAGCGGTATGAGCGATGAGGATTTGCGCGCGCTTTTCGAGCAGGCGCTTTCGGAACTCGACACGGGTGGCGATCTAAGCAGTATCGTAAACCAGTAGCATGCGTAGCTTGAAAACAATTTTTGTTCAAGCCCTGCTCGCGTGGTTTGCCGTGTGGATGATTGTGGCGCCATTTGGTGCCATGGCCCAGGGGATCCCTGTTATTGACGCGCAAGTGTTTCGCATCTTACAAAAAGATGAAGTGGAAAAGGCGGTGAACAAGCCGCTTGAAGTCGCAATCCTCCAAATTTTGCTCAACCTTATTACATTTGTGGCAAATCGGCTTGCCTACGAGGGCGCCGTGGCGATTGCCTCGGGGGGTCCCGGACAATCGTCCCAAATTGAACATCGCAGTATTGACGAGTATTGGCAGGATGTTGGTGAAGATATTCTCGGAGAAACAATCGGACAGTTGTCTGAAGGGCTGGATTTGGTTGGGATGCAGTTTGATGTATGCGCACCAACGGATCCAATGAAGCGCCTCAACTTGCAGTTGGGGCTATCAGAAGGTGCGCGTACGAGAGACGCAAAGAAGCCATCGTGTGATTTTCGCCAGATTCAACAAAACTGGGAGGGCTTTACGGCGCGTTACAGAAACCAGGACTTTGGTTCGCAGGCGCTTCTTCGTGAGTTTTCAAAACAATTTGCCCCGGGACAGTCCGAACTTGGCTCCTCTCTCATGGTTTTTTCTAAAACGTATGAGCAGGTGACCCTGCAAAAAGATCTTCAAACACAGGAGCTTCTCGCCAACGATCGCTTTAAAAATGTCTCGGACTTCATCACGGGCAACGTAAAGACGCCTTCAACGGTGCTTGAAGATCAATTCAAGTCAAAACTGAATCAGGCGCAGGACAACCAAACGGACGCGCTCAAACAGGCGCTGTTCAGTAAGGAAGGTGCGTTGGTGCAAATCGGTGTGTCGTCGGCGTCTGTCTTCTTGAACACCTTATTGAGTCAACTCACGAATAAGATTTACACGGGACTGTTTGAACCGCCAACCTCCGGCGGGGTGTTCGATCCAAACCTCATTGATATTGCGGGACGTGCTCGTGCGCGAGAAACCTTCAAAGGATTGTTGACGCCGCCTGTCCAAACCATCGAGCAATACAACGTCGTCAACCAATTTGTTGCGTGTCCGGGGATCAACCGCGGCCCAAACAACTGTGTGATCGACACACTGTTTGGCCAAGCCGTGGCACGCGGGGACGCTGGCGATCCGCTCACCATCCAAGAAGCCATCAACGAAGGACTGTTGCATGGTGATTGGCCGCTTATTTCTCCCGACGATACGGCGCGCAACCAAGATCCATTCTGTTACACGTACGGCTATTGCCACGCCAACCTCGTGAAATTACGCACGGCGCGCATCTTGCCCGTGGGGTTTGAGCTGGCGGCGGCAAGCGATAGTAACGCTCCGGGCGCTCCGGTGACGTTGCAAACGGTTGTGAGTGGATACAACGATTGTGATTTTGACACGGCGGAAAACTTGGTGACGGACGAGCATCCGTGGTGCCGCATGATTGATCCCAACTGGGTCATCAAGTATCCCGAGACCATGTGTCGCGCGCAGGTGTTTGGGCAGACGCTCGTCGCGCAAAACTCCAACTTGCGTACGCAAACGTGTGTGGATACGCCAAGCTGTATCAGCGAGGACGATGCGGGGAATTGCACGGGCGGATTTGGCTACTGTACACGCGAGCGCAATGTGTGGCGCTTCGGAGGCGACGTGTGTCCGCAGCAATTCGCAAGCTGTCTCTCGTTGACGTCGCGTGAGGGCGTGCAAAGCAATTTTCTCACAAACACGGTGAATTTTGGCGTGTGTAATGCGGGGAATGCAGGGTGTCTCCGCTTCGACAAAAACCAAGCGCTGCGCGAAGAGGGAACGGTGGATCCCCAGGACGATAGCTTCATTTGGTATGCGGGCACGTGCGTGGGAGGCACAAATCCAAACGACGCGTGCGTGACGAGTGAGGACTGCTTGGGTAGCGGAACGTGCGCGGCGCTGCCTGCTCCAGACGACGAAGATGTGCTGTTTTTGGACGCGGACGCGCCCGTGTGCGATCCGTCTCAAAGCGGGTGCACAGAATTAGTGCGCGCAGAAACGTCATCGCTCAACTACGTCGCCAATCCAAGTTTCGAAATCAATACGGACGCTGTGAATGCTGTCCCGGACTTCTGGGGCGTATCGGTTGCGGGGCCCGTCGTGCTCGATGACACGGCGGCCAATGCTCTGTATGGACGCCATTCGGTCGTCTTGGGCGACGCGGTTTCCCAGGGCGTGATTTCCACCCCATACCAAATGCCGCTTCCAACAGGCGAGAACATTTCCTTCTCGTGGTATGCGAAGAGCAATGGCGCGGGCGCAACAGGCGGGATTATGGCAACCATGGGGACGACGCCAACCATTGTTTCGGGAAATTGTACGGCGGTGGGGAGTGGTTTTGCCACAGGGGGTTTGCCTTTGACGTCTCAATGGCAGAGATTTTCATGCGTGATCAACGTGCCGCTCCAAGACACGCAAGGCGCCATTCAGCTTTTTGGAAACAACGCGCGCATCGACGGCGTTCAGGTTGAATACACAAATGGTTCAACCGCTTTTCATATTGAGTACGCGTCGGAAGCAAAAACGGCAAACATCAAAGTCGCGCCTGATTATTTGGGGTGCACGGGGAACGCGACCGATCCTGTTGCATGTGCCAGCTACGCGCCACTGTGCTTGGCAACAGAAGTTGGCTGCGAGGCGTACGGACCCCAAAACGGCAACCCAACGGTACCCGGTATCATCAACGAAACCGACGTCTGTCCTTCGGAATGTGTTGGGTATGAAACGTACCGTCAGCTTGCAACGAACTTTGAGGACGACGTGTTTCCGGTCTACTTTATCGCCGATACCGCGCAAGTTTGTTCGGCACGATATGCTGGATGTTCCGAGTTCACGAACCTCGACACCATTGCCGAGGGAGGAGAATCGCGCGAATACTTTACGGCACTGCGACTGTGCCAAGAGGTTGACGAGGCACAGGCAACAAACGGTCCGCAGGCAACGTATTACACATGGGAGGGCACGGAAGCGTCCGGATTTCAGTTACGCACATGGACGCTCAAAGAATCGCAGACAAGTGGAGCGCCGTGCGTCAATTTCGACGCGTCTTCGGGCAACTGCACGGATCCCGTTGTGATCACACTGCCCGCATCTTGCGACGCGCATGAGGATATCATCACAAATCCCGACTGCCGCGAGTTTTATGACGTGAGCGGAGACATCCACTATCGCTTGTGGTCGGAAACGGTCACGGTGAGCGATGCGTGCAACGCCTATCGCAAATCCGTTTCGACGCTTGCGGATTGCCAAGACTCGGGAGGGGTATGGAATGCGAGCGTGGGCACCTGCACGTACAATATTTTGCCATCGGAAAGCACGACGTGCCCCGCGCAACAGAATGAATGCCGCGGCTACTCGGGCAACGCGGGCAACAATACGCGCGTCGCGTTCCGTGAATTTTTTGAGGATGGCTCGCTGGCGGCGTGGGCAAACACCGCGGG
>CAZDJC010000002.1:0-5765 GCA_964505655.1 uncultured Gammaproteobacteria bacterium | reverse complement strand
GGGCCTTTCCTATCTTGTATCGTTCTGGGCGCGAGGCGCAGGGACACTCGAAGCGTTTGTGGCTGACGACATTTCTTCGTCAGGAGAAAGCGCTTCGTTTGGCGAGGTGACGCTTACGCCGGGGTGGCAGCAGTACACGCTTGGACCGCTCCTTGTTTCGTCAGAAAATGCCGATATCGACTTAAACACCGCGACGCTGTTCTTTAACGCCAACAACAACGCGTTTATAGACAACGTGACGTTACGCGAAGTCGAAGACGTGGTGTATCGCGTCAACGGTTCATGGGCGACGCCGTCCACATGCGATCAAACGGAGGGGGGATTGCCTGCGCCGCAGCTGCATTTAGGATGTCAGGAGTACAGGGATTCAGACGACGCAACGCACACGCTGAAGTCTTTTAGTGCGATTTGTCGCGAGGAAGCCGTGGGTTGCGAGGCATTTTATGACACGCGCAATTCAGACACGCCGTACCCGGGCGCATACGGCATCTCGTGTTTTGCGCCAGACGTGAATGGGGATGGCGATCCCGATGCGGTCACTGTGCAAACGTCTTGTACTGGGCCGTTTGGACAAGAGGCATGCACGATTGCACCAGGAGAAACGAGCTGTTTGTATGACTTTGAAGGCCCGACATCGTTTGCCTTCGATGCCGTGGGCGGCGGACTTGATCCCTCGGGGCCAGCGTCCGAGCTCGTCCCATACGACGAAAAAATCTATCTCGTCGACAACCCTTCCTATTACTGTTCAGCGCAAGCGGCGGGATGCACGCTGTTGGGCAACCCGACATTCGACTCGCGTGAATTTGTGGACGGCGCGTTTGGGGGTACGGCCATTGCGTATGAGGACGCGGCGTTTATCAACGACCCCGATACGTATGCAACGACGCTCTGCCGCGAAGAGGCGCTCTTCTGCGAAGCGTGGAGCAACACGGAAAACCAGCTCTACTATTTCCGCGATCCGGGAGCGTCCGTGTGTGAGTATCGCAATGATGTGTTGATTGGCGGTACGCGCTTCGACGGATGGTTTGAAGCGGGATCAGACACGCCGTGCTACGAAGACTTTTTGGAAGATGGGACGACCTACGGCATTTGGCGAAATGGAGACGCGGATTACACGGGTCTCGTGGGGACATGCCCAGATGAACAAAACTTTTGTTCAGAATTTATCGACGTCGTCGACACGCAAGAGGGATCGTTTCCAGACGGTCGCACCTATTACTTCCTCAAAAACGACAAAATCTCGGAGGAAGATCGTCCCGCCAACCAAAAGTGCGAAGGGCTTATTTCCCAAAAAGACGGATGCGTGGCGTTCGACGACACGACAGTCCCATACCATACGTTCAACGCAAGCGCGAGTTATGTGCGCAGTGTGCACGCCGACGCGCTTGACCGCTTGGCGCCGTTTGCGAGCGTGACGCCCGTGTCGTGTCTCAACCCGGCACAAGGCGACGGGGAGTTTACGCTTGCGGGCGGAGACACAGTCAATCTGTGCGAACGGCGATGCGCGTATGTTGTCGCAACCTCCGGCACGGTGGACAATCCGACGCAGACGGTGCAATTGGGCGATAGCTGTTTTGTGTCGGACGACTGTCCTGTGGTGCAAGACGCTTTTGGCAATACCGTTGGCGGCGTGTGCGCGAATCCGGCACAAACAGTCGCGCAAACCGCGACGCTCGTGGACGACGGCGTGTGCACGGCAGGCATCAACATCGGCGAACTATGCAACGCGCCGATTGACTGCGGCACGGGCGGCACATGCACCGCACTTGTGTTTGCAGACCGTAATCTTACAGACGACTCCAACACCGTCATGAAGGTGAAGCGCGACCGCACGTGCGCCGAGTGGCTCGCCTGCGACAGCGAATTCACAACATGGTCCGAGGCACAAGGGAAGTTCATCAACGTGTGCGAATCGGTGGGGCTATGCAACGAGTTCACCAACGTTGGCGACACATCCTTCTGTTCCAACTGGATCGACCGCTCGCTTGAACTTTTGAGCGAGGACACTTACGCCGCGCGCGATGCCACATGGTTTGGGCTGGAATACTCCGGCTACTCGATTTCCAATCAATATGGTGTCGACCAATACGATCAAATCAACTTGAATCCGACACGCTGGTGCCGCAACGTAGACGCTGACGCTCCGTTCAACGAAAACGGAGAGGTAACCGAATTTAGCGAGATCACGGGCATTTGGTCGCACGGAACGCCGATGGCGTGTTTGGAAGACCAGGAATGCGCGGATGTTTTGCCGAGCGTGACGACGCTGTGCGAGCCAGCTCAGCCGGACTATCGGCTGGCGGTGGGCGTGGGGCCGTGCCTCTCGGGTGCACAGAATGGGACAGCGTGTACGGTGGGTGTGTGTGAGGAAACGGGTGTGGCGTGCGCCTCCGATGATCAATGCACCGCTTCGCTCACGGACGAATGTGTGCTGATCACAGCACAGGCGAAAAACGGCACGTGTTATTCCGGCCAATGTGTTCAGACAATCGACGGGCGACCGCTGACGTTGGGCATCGCGGAGCAAAACGAATGCCGCGGATATCCGGAGGAAGACGCACCGTTCCCGAACGAACTTGTGACCCAGTGGATTGATGAGAACGACGTGCCGGCGCGTGACGAGTTGTTTGAGTGGAAGCCCATCGTGCGGCGCGCGGGGTACGACCACGCAAATATATGCGCCAACGGGGAAGTGTGCGAATGCTCGTATAAGACGGCCGAGTATGGCAACGGCGTGCGCGAGCAGTTTTTTGGGACAGCGACGGATCCACTGCCCGCTGCGATTTGCAACGGCGGACAATTGGATGGCGCGGACTGTTCGGTGTCGTCTGCCGACTGCACGGCGGGGGGCGGAACGTGTGAATATAAGTCCGCCGAGCTGACCCATGTGGGCTGGAAAGGATACTGCATTGAGCGCGACGGGAGCATCAACATTCTCTCCGATCAAAACAAAGAAGCGTGCTTACTCTGGCTTCCAGTCGATCAACTGTTTGGCAGTACGGACTTGAACAACAAATTCATTTCCGCCGGATTCACGACTGACGACACGGCGTACTGCCTTGCGACCGATGTCTACGTGGACGTGTTCACGACGCCAATCGCGTGCGCGGAATCTTTGCGTGGGGAGGACTTTAACACGGGCGTGGGTCCAGACGGTCAATGTAATGCGGACGAATGGGATTCGTGCGAAGATCAAGTCGTGTGCCCGCTTGGATACTATGCGATTGTTGGAGGATGTGACGACACGGCGCTTTCACAGACGTGTATTCAGGGCGGCAACGACGAGGACGCGGATGACGATTGCCCGTTCATTTGTGTGCCGCAAGGGTCGTATCGTCTCGAGGATGACGTAGAAGTTGCGTGCAATCCTCCGAGCGACGCCGCAGAGGTTGTGACGGTGAGTCACAGCGAGTACTCGGCGTGGTACCCGTGGAGCACGACGGCCTATCTTGTCACACACCTTTCAGAGGAAATAGCCGATTTCCCGTATGAGGAATGCGTCCGCAAAGGCGTTGTCCCGGGGCTTGCTCCTGCGGCGGCAGACAATCAATACTATCCCGTGACCTACGGTGTGGATCCGGACGGAGACAGTGATCCGGCACCGCCCGAATGGCGCAGCTTTGTAAATGCGGCACAGTATTATCTTGCGTGCACACGGCTTGCCGTGACGAGCGCCGAGCAGGACTTGGCGTACGGGAACATTCCTGGAAACGCGGCGTTCACCAACCGGTTGCTGTCGCCGAACTTCGATAATCAGTACGCGCTTGATACGGACAATGTGGAGACGGCGTATGTGGGGCAGAGTGACGTGCGCTACGGCGGGCGTGTCCAGCCGTCTTTGGAATTTGTCGATGATGCAAACACGCGCGTGGCGGCAAACACAGGGAGCGTGGACGTGGCGCCTATTCAAGTGGCGGCGTGCACAAACGGAGCGCTCGCGGAGGAAAGCGAGGTGCTTTCGATTCGTCCTGCCGATAGCTCCTGTTTGGAGCCGGAATATCCAGAGACAACCAATTGGGCGCGCTCGTATGATTACTTTGAGGCAGAGCTTGAGGATGTTGGAAACGCGGGAGGGATTGGCGTTGATGAGTTGGAAAACGAAGGATTTTCGGACGCGTTGGAGCATCTCAAGCAGTTTTTTGGGAAAATCTACTCGGTGTGGGAGTACAACCAGGGGGCGTTGGACGCCGATCAGCCGGGGGAAAACCATGGGGGGTATGAGTATATTTCGGCGTCGGGGGATTTGGATATCCGCGATGTTGGGGATCCGGGGCGTGGGGCGGGCGCAAACAATGGAACGCCGGGGGCGCCGGTGGTGCGTGCTTTGGGCACGGCGTGCGTGGACGACAACTGTTTGGAGGGCGCAGAGGATGCGTTTACGTTAAACGGCGATGCGGGGCGTGTGTTTGAGTCACGCGGAAGTTTCCGCGCGGACGTGCGGTTCTTTGCGACGACCGATCCCAACCAGTTCCCATTGCGCAACGTGATTGTGGACTGGGGCGATGGCACGGATACGTCGGCGTCGAGCTTTTCCTCGGTGGCGGCGTCTGATCATTGGGGGCGTGGGAGTCAGTCGGGCTCGGACGCGCCGGACAACTATTACAAAGCGCACCGCGGGTTGCGACCGGATCAAACGCCGTGGTGCACAAATGTGTCGACCGAAACCGAGTGGGGGTTGACGTCGGATTCGTGCGAGGAGGGGCCGTTTAGATTCCAGCATCACTATCGGTGTACGCCGGGGCTGTTGAACTGGATTAATGCAAGCGGACGCACGTGCGAGGTGGATGGGGAGGGGCATGTGGGGTCGCCGTGGGATAATCCGGCGTGTTTTGGGGCTGACGGGAGTGGTGAATGTAATCAGACGATCCATCCACTTCCTGGCGGTGTGTTACCGAACACCCCGTACAGCGATCCATGGGTGTATTACAACGGGTTTGTCGTTGTCGAACCGTAGCAACCCCACTTCGCTCCGCTCTACCCTTCGTGAATTCAGGGCTTCGTTCGGAGCTACGTTTGGGGTTATATATTCCTCACGGAAGCGAGGAATATATAAACCGCACCCGCCCTTGAGAGGGGGCGGGTGTGAGTTACTGACACTCGAATGGAATGCTGTTACCAGCTAATCCAGAGAAAGTTTCTCCAAAAACACCATCGAATTCGACTCCTGAAGAGTCTCCACCAATCGCGCGGTGGCCGTTAAGATGCATGGCCACACCGTTAAAGAACGTCTGGGCGCGTTCGCCCATCACCATCACGACCGTGTCGTTTGAGATGGAAGGGCCAACTTGGCATTGCCAAGAGCCCGCGACGTTCAAGTTGAGGGGAATCACAAGCGTGTCGCCCTCTTCCAATTCGAACTCGACGTATTCGCCGTTCCAATGGCCGCCATCGGCGACTCCCGGATAGAACGTCGCGTAGTCCGCGTGGTGTTCCACGCGCACCTTCACGACATCACCCGCGACCTTTACGTCGCAGGCGGCGTGATCGTAGCGCCCTTCGGGGACGAACGCGTCGCCCTCAAAGTGTCCGTCGCGCGATGCGACGGTGTGCCATAACTCGTCTGCGGGCACCACGTAGAGGGCGCCGTCACGAGTCGAGTCGTCGATCGTCGTCTCGACCTCGGGCCACAGGGCGTTGTCGAGGTCGCCGACGTAAATGTCGGTCGCGATGCCGATGGGGCTCGTCACTGTCACGGTGTCATCGTCATCTTCCACGCTCGTGTCGTCGTCCGCGGAGGGATCTTCGACACAGCCTGTCGCTGGCCA
>CAZDJC010000001.1:15081-28273 GCA_964505655.1 uncultured Gammaproteobacteria bacterium | reverse complement strand
GAAAGGAAAGCGATCGGTTGTGTACCGTTTGCGCGACTGGATTTTTTCGCGTCAGCGGTATTGGGGCGAGCCGATTCCGTTGGTGCATTGTAAGAAGGATGGCTGGGTGCCGGTGTCTCTCGATCAACTTCCAGTTCTGTTGCCAGAGGTGAAAAAATATGTACCCACCGATACGGGTGAGTCTCCGCTTGCCGCGATGAAAGATTGGGTTGAAACAACGTGTCCGCAATGCGGAGGGCCGGCGCGGCGCGAAACAGATACTATGCCAAATTGGGCGGGCTCGAGTTGGTATTTCTTGCGCTATATCGATGCCAAAAATACACGTCGCTTTGCGAGCGCAAAAAAATTGGCGCGATGGATGCCGGTGGATTGGTACAACGGTGGCATGGAGCACACGACGCTGCATCTTTTGTATTCGCGCTTCTGGAATAAAGTGTTGTTTGATCTGGGACATGTGCATGTCAGCGAGCCATACGCGAAGCGCACGAGTCACGGGCTCATTTTGGCCGAAGGCGGATCAAAAATGTCCAAGTCGCTTGAAAACACGGTGAGTCCTGATGAGATCGTGGTGCGCGTTGGCGCGGACGCATTGCGCGTCTTTGAATTGTTTATCGGTCCCTTTGATCAGCCCGTTCCGTGGAGCGATCAAGGGTTGAAGGGGGTGCGAAAGTTTTTGGAGCGCGTATGGGGACTGCGTGACTCATTGTGTGAGCACGAATCCGAAAATGTGACACGCGTCTTTCATCAAACGATCCAAAAAGTGACCGAGGACATCGAGTCGATGCAGTTCAACACGGCCGTGTCGCAAATGATGATCTTTGTGAATACCGCGTACGCCAACGGAGGGCTTGAAAAAAAATCGTTTGAAACATTCTTAACGCTCTTGTCTCCATTCGCACCACATCTTGCGGAAGAGTTGTATGCGGCGCTTGAGGGAGAGGGGATGGTGGCAACACGTACGTGGCCAGTGTTTGACGCGGAGCTTGCCCGCGTTCGAGAGGTGACGATTGGTGTGCAGGTGAACGGCAAAGTTCGGGGAAGGGTGACGATTGCGCCCGATGCCTCCGAGTCCGACGCGCGGCGCTTAGCCGAAGGTGAGCCGCTTGTTGCAAAATACCTTCAAGGGAAGAGCGTCATAAAATTCGTGTACGTACCTGCCCGCATCATCAATTTTGTTGTGAACTAAAATAACACTTGCACGGACGGGTAAGTCGTGATTCCATATATCTGACATCGCAGAGTGAAGCAATCCAGCCAGGGATCTCACTCTGCGATGTCATATTGTTTTGCGCGGTCCGACTTAGGACGCGCGCTACTCCGTCTGCTCCGTTGCGGAAGCGGTTGCAGTGGAAGCGCCCATAGCTTCCTCCGCGGGGGTGTTGGCGAGACGCGAGAGCTCGTGGTGCATGAGTTCCATGAGCCAGAACTGACGATTGGGCGTCTCGAGGTCGAGGAGGGTCTTGATGGCCGCCGCGCGCGGTGGACCAACACGCGGAACCATCTCTGCCTTCCAGTCCATCTTCATGGGGATTCCTTGGGTTTGGCTAGGGCCACGAGCCGCGGTCGGGAACATCCCACGAACCCCAGCTACTGCCCTGCGACGAACCGCCGCCCCACGAGATGCCATCGCCCACGTCCACGCCGTCGGGCCCGACGGAACGGTTGCGGCTGTTGTCGCTCGACGGGCTGAGGCCGTCGGGGTCGGTGGGGATCTCCTCGCCATCTGGACACACACCCTTGCCTGTATTTTCCGTGCGCATGGTACCTCCGTGGTATTGCGCGTTGATCGGCCGGTCCCTGATAATTCGGGAACAAGCTGGACGGAAATGGACTCCCGGTCTGGGAGTCCATTTTACAGGGAATCGTTTGATTCTATGCAAACTGCGCTACCAGACACACAACACACCAATCGCCCATGGGCGGAGCGAATTTCGGTGTGCGTATGTCATGCGAATGGTCATAAGTAACTCCAGTGTATACAGGGGTTAATTTGCTGTCAAATCATGAGTGCTTTTTGTGAAATCCAGTTATCCCCACTTGTCTTTTTCTTTGGATGTGTTATAGTAATTTTGGTTCGTTTAGAAGTGGCAAACCACAAAAACTCCCCCTTGGGGAGCTTTTTGTTTGCTCGTTGGGTCACCATTGCGCCGCAGTAATTGCCTGAAATGCGCTCAAATATGTGAAGAAACACACATGGACGCCGCATAAAATGCTTCTCGGCTTATGTGTGGCTTGGTTAGGCGTTGCCCTGATTGTGATGTCCATTACGCGGGATCATTGGTATCACACGGTCACAAGCGACGTATTGCTTACGGGTATTGTCGTTGAAGAAGTGGATGCGCGCGGAGTGCGCCAAACGGTACGAATACGTTCGGACGCATTTCCACGGCGCGTGCAAGTCACCATGACTGGAACCCCACGTGTTCGTGAGGGGGATATGGTTGAGATTGGCTGCGAGCTTACAAACGTAGAGGATGTCTCATGGAAACAGTTTCGTTACGACCGATACCTCATGAAAGAAAACGTCTCCGTACTTTGTGACTCGTGGAGGTCTCCACATGTTTTGGGGCGAGCACGTGGGGTACGTGTCTGGTTGTCTGACTTACGACTTGCAATAGAAAAGAATCTCACACGGTATCTGCACGAGCCGCACGCCTCGCTCTTAACGGGTATTCTCTATGGATCTGTCTCGATGCTTCCAGATGGGTGGCGTGACGCGTTTCGAAGGAGTGGCATGTCGCACATCGTTGCCGTCTCGGGATACAACGTGATGCTTGTCGCGTCTGCCGCGATGCGCGTGCTCACGTATTGGTTTCTCAAGCGTCAGTATGCTTATGTTGTTGTGATGATATGCGTGGCTGTGTTTGCCGCACTTGCGGGAGGTGGTGCGGCAGTTGTCCGCGCGGCGATCATGGGAGGACTTGTGCTTTCGGCACAGCAAATCGGCCGTCCGTCGAGCTCGCTCATGCTCCTGTTACTTGCGGCAACCGGCATGACCATCGCGCGCCCGCGCATTTTGCTCGACGATGCCGGCTTTCACCTATCATTTGCCGCAGCCGCTGGACTCATGTGGCTCTCGCCGCAACTTAGCGCGCATCTCCCTTTTCTCCCGACCGTGATCCGAAAAACAGCGGCGGATTCACTCTCGGCCATTGCAGCGACGGCGCCAATCTTACTGTGGCAGTTTCACCAATGGTCGAGTGCCGCGCTCATTGCAAACATTCTTATTGTGCCACTCATTCCGCTTGCAATGGTGCTTGGAGTTGTTGCGATATTAGGATCATGGGTTGCCGCCGTGATGCACGCCGACATCGCCGGATTTGTCATGACGTTCCCAAGTTACATCGTGCTCGATCTGATTTTGAGTCTCGTGCAACTGTTCGCATCATTACCGTTTTTTGATTGGACATGATTCTCCTTCTCGCGTGGCTTTTGGCCATAGTGCATTTGAGAGATGTGCCAGAACTCACTGTGACATTTTTTGATGTGGGGCAAGGGGACAGCACATTCATTGAGTGGAAAGACGGCACACAAATGCTTGTGGACGGAGGACCGAGCACAGACGTGTTATCGCTTCTTGGAAGACGGATGCTGCCGTGGGATCATCATCTCGACTACATTGTGCTGTCGCACCCGCATGCGGATCACGCGCGCGGCCTCGTTGCTGTGCTCGAGCGGTTTTCGGTTGATGAGATCATCACGACAAGTGTTGGCTATGATTCGGATTGGTTTCGCGCGTTCGTTTCATCGAGCGCGGTATCTTCTGCCAAGACCGTTGCACCGTGGGACGCGACGTTTCCAGATGATATTGAGCTTATCTATCCATTGAGTCGCGACGATGTGCTACAGAGCCCGAATGTCAACGAGACATCACTCGTATTTCAGATGAACGGCACGTTTCCTATCTTGTTCACGGGCGATATTGGTGTTCCAGTCGAACAGAAATTATTGCGTGAAGGACGCATGGACGACATCTCGGTATTAAAAGTTGGGCATCAAGGGAGTCGAAACTCGTCATCTGTGCGCTGGCTTGAGGCGCTTCGTCCGGAAGTTGCAGTCATAATGGTTGGAGAGGGAAACGAATATGGCCATCCCCACGGGGAAACGTTAAGGCGGCTTGAGGATCTTTCCGTACGTATTCTGCGGACAGATACAAACGGCACAATTCAGCTGCGGATATTCCGCGATCGAATGGACATCCGTGCGGACTATTGATATTATGCCGTCCATTCAACGTATTTCTATGGAAATTCAAAAAACGGTTGTTATTCTGAAACCCGACGCGCTTCAGCGCGATCTTTTGGGAGAAATCATTCAACGCTTTGAGCGAAAAGGGCTAAAAATCGTTGGATTAAAGCTCATGCAACTCACGAAAGCGGTGCTCGACGAGCATTATGCGCACCATATCGATAAGCCATTTTATCCTGGCATGCGCGACTTTATGATGCAGAATCCGGTTGTTGTGTTGGCGCTTGAGGGCTTTGGGGCCGTTGATGAGGTGCGAAAAATTGTTGGAGCGACCGACCCGCAAAAAGCGGACGCCGGAACAATTCGAGCAGACTTTTCGATGAAAATATCGTCTAATTTGATTCATGCGTCTGATGGGACTGAAACAGCACAGGCGGAAGTTGGTCGCTTTTTCAGCAAAAATGAAATCTTTGCCTACGAAAAAATCACGGATAAATATCTCTTTGGCGAAGGGACGTGATTGTGGAAAACCTGTGCAGAAAATGTGGGCATTTAAGGGGTTGACACAGGATTGACAATGAATACAATGGAAGTGCTTCGGCGGGAAGATATCGTAATGGGACAACCTGATGACGTGTAAGGAGCCACAACGTGCAGAGGAATACACATGACTCATGCCGGGCTCCAGCGGCCAGAACCCAAAACGTGACCTCTTCTTGGGAGCCGCCTGAGAAGAACGCCGCGTTCAAAGGGTGCCCAAATGGTCCTCGTCATTACGACCTTCTTGGTCGGAGCACCATAAAACGACCACGCAAGTGGTCGTTTGATGTTGAGAGATTCTTATAAAATAAAACAACCCTTTCGGGTCGCTTTTTGTTTCTACGTATGTGATTAAACTGCGGCTTGCTGCTTTGATCGCGACCGAATACATCGCGCGCACACGCGCATGCGAACTCCGTCAATGCGCTTCACTTGCAAGTTCACTTCCTGGCGGCGCTTCGTGGCGATATTACTATGACTGCGGTTGTTGCCAACCAATCCTTTTCGCGCGCAAAGTTCACATACCTTTCCCATAGACATAGGGCTCAATCAAATGTGGGCGAATGATATCAGGGGTCGCGGACTGTGTCAACTCTCGCAAGGGGCGGCATTGATTATGATATAGTGCAGTCATGTTGGCGCTTCTTTTTGAAAATCCGGTTCTTTTTGTGGTCGTTCTACTGGCCATTATCGTTGCACTTACGGTGCACGAGTTTTCCCATGCGCTTGTTGGGTACAAATTAGGGGATAGCACTGCCATGCGCTTGGGGCGTTTGACACTGAACCCCATGGCGCACATTGACTGGTACGGACTGCTTTTGTTGGTCCTCGTTGGTTTTGGATGGGGAAAACCCGTGCCGTTCAATCCGCATAACTTAAAATGGCAGAAGTGGGGGCCGGTGTGGGTGGCGCTTGCGGGACCGCTCTCCAATCTTGTCCTTGCGATTCTGTTTGCCGTTGTCGCGAATGTGCTTGTGATGTGGACCGACATGGGTTCTGCAAACGCTCTGCTCGTGTTTTTGTCGTTTGGCGTTGTGATTAACCTCGCTCTGTGTCTTTTTAATCTTATTCCTATCCCGCCGCTCGATGGCTCAAAACTTCTATTCCTCCTTCTTGATAAGCCGCAGTATACGGAGTTACGCTTCCGTTTGGAAACGCAAGGAACGTGGCTTTTGATCGGGATCATCCTATTTGACGCGATCTTGAATGTTGGCCTTTTTTCGAAGTTTTTTGGGGTTGTGCAATGGCTTGCCGTGAACGTGTTTTTAAGCGGATTCACAACAATTTTGTAAAAATTCTGCCAAAACGGCGTTCGTACGTTGACAGTTGTGCCGCTTTTTTCTATACTGCGCCCACAGACAAGACCGCTTTAACACCTCTGACTCATGCAGTACCGCGCAAGCGGACGCGGGAAGTGCGCATGAGAGCAGTAACCATCATCATTCATGCCTACGATTAATCAGCTTTTGCGGCGTGAGCGTCAGGACAAACGGCGCAAGAGCCGCACGCCGGCGCTTGGTTGGACGAACGATTCGCTCCACCGAAAGCAAACGCACACAAAAAACCCGTTTAAGCGCGGTGTGTGTTTGCGTGTGTACACAACGACGCCAAAGAAACCAAACTCCGCGTTGCGAAAAGTTGCGCGCGTGCGTCTTTCCAACGGTCTTGAAGTGATCGCATACATTCCGGGAGAAGGGCACAACCTGCAGGAACACTCGGTGGTGCTGGTGCGCGGCGGTCGTGTGAAAGACCTTCCTGGTGTGCGCTATCACATTGTGCGCGGCGTGTACGACACGACGGGCGCAGAAGGTCGCAAAAAGGGACGCTCGAAGTACGGTATGCGTCGTCCTAAGAAATCTTGATGATTTCCTATGCGCGGAAAACAAGCCCCTCGGCGTGAACTTTCACCCGACCCAAAATTTCATAGCGTGCTCGTTGCCAAGCTCATCAACTATGTGATGAAGAGTGGCAAAAAATCAACAGCGCAACGCGTTGTGTATAGCGCGTTCGATCACATCTCCCAAAAAACAAAACAGGATCCGCTTGAAGTGTTTGATGTGGCGATCCAAAACATCATGCCAAACTTGGAAGTGAAGAGCCGCCGCGTGGGAGGCGCAAACTATCAAATCCCACTGCCCGTCCGCGGAGACCGTCGCACGACGCTTGCATTTCGCTGGATACTGGACGCAGCGCGGTCGCGTAAGGGCTCGCCGCTTGCTACGCGTTTAGCGCAAGAAATTATCGAAGCATCCGAGAACACCGGAACAGCCGTCAAAAAGAAAGACGACGTGCAGCGCATGGCAGAAGCCAACCGCGCGTTCGCGCACTTTGCGCGATTCTGATCATTTTCTCATTTAGTTATGCCACGAGAATACCCACTTGAACGGGTACGAAACATCGGAATCATCGCGCACATTGATGCAGGAAAGACAACTGTCTCCGAGCGCATCCTGTTTTACACGGGACGCAAACACAAGCTCGGCGAAGTGCACGAAGGCGAAGCGACGATGGACTGGATGGAGCAGGAACGCGAACGCGGAATCACGATCACCGCGGCCGCCACAACGTGTTTTTGGAAGGATCATCGCATCAATCTTATTGATACGCCGGGACATGTGGACTTTACGGTGGAAGTAGAGCGCTCTTTGCGCGTGTTGGACGGCGGCGTCGTCGTGTTTGATGGCGTCGCGGGCGTGGAACCACAGTCGGAAACCGTGTGGCGACAAGCGGACAAATACAACGTGCCACGCATTTGTTTTGTGAACAAATTGGATCGCACGGGCGCGGACTTCTTCAAAGATCTCGATTCGATTCATTCGCGTCTCACCAAAAAAGCGCATCCGATTCAATTGCCAATCGGCACAGAATCGAACTTTGTAGGCATCATCGACCTACTTAAAATGAAGGCGTACATCTATAAGGACGAACTTGGAAAGGAAATTGAGGAGACGGAGGTGCCGGCCGAATACATGGAGTCCGCAGAAATGTGGCGCGCGAAACTCGTGGAGGCGATTGTCGAAAATGACGAGGCGCTCATGGCGATGTATCTCGAAGGGAAGGAATTGCCCTACGATGAGCTTCTGCGTGTGTTGCGCAAAGCAACAATTGCAATTGATTTGATTCCAGTTTTGTGTGGCGCGGCGCTCAAGAACAAAGGCGTGCAAATGATGCTCGATTATGTTGTCGCGCTGTTGCCGGGTCCCTTGGATGTCCCTGGAATAATCGGACACGATCCAGACGATACGGAAACGCAGATTCCGATTGTGACAAATGACGCGGAACCGCTTGCAGCGCTTGCCTTTAAGATTGCTTCGGATCCGTTTGTGGGAAAATTGTGTTTCTTGCGCGTGTATGCAGGAACGCTGAAGGCTGGCTCGTATGTATTGAATGCGTCTACCGGGGACAAGGAACGCATTGGGCGCATTGTGCGTTTGCATGCCAATACGCGTGAGGAAGTGGACGCGGTGTACGCCGGAGAAATTGCGGCGGCCGTCGGACTGAAAAATGTGACAACCGGAAACACCTTGTGTGATCCATCTCGTCCGGTGTTGCTCGAATCCATCGTCTTTCCTGAGCCGGTTATCTCGATTGCGGTTGAACCGAAAACAAAAGCCGACCAGGAAAAAATGGGTATTGCACTCAACAAATTGGCTGAGGAAGATCCAACGTTCCGTGTGTGGTCTGATGAGGAAACCAACCAGACGCTCATCGCTGGCATGGGTGAATTGCATCTCGAGATCATCGTGGATCGCATGAAGCGAGAATTTAGCGTGGAAGTGAACGTTGGAAAACCGCAAGTGTCTTACCGCGAAACGATTACAAAGTCGGCGGAGGGCGAAGGGAAATTCATTCGTCAGTCTGGCGGACGCGGACAATATGGTCACGCGGTCGTGACGATCGAGCCCAACGAAGCAGGAAAAGGATACGAATTTTTGGACGAGATTCGTGGCGGCTCCATTCCGCGCGAATACATCGAGCCAATCAATAAGGGCATTCAGGAAGCATCAAACGGTGGCGTATTTGCCGGATATCCGCTAATCGACTTCAAGATCCATTTGATTGATGGCTCGTTCCATGAAGTCGACTCGAACGAAATGGCATTTAAAGTTGCGGGATCGATGGCGTTTAAGGCGGCCGCACAGAAAGCAGGACTCATTTTGCTCGAACCGATTATGAAAGTGGAAGTCGTGACGCCGGAAGATTTTATGGGAGACGTGATTGGTGACTTGAGTTCCAAGCGCGGACAGATCAATGAGATGACAGAACGCGCGGGCGTGAAAGTCATTCGCGCATCAGTGCCGTTGGCGGAAATGTTTGGATACGCGACAACGTTGCGTTCCATTTCTCAAGGGCGTGCCAACCACGCGATGGAGTTTGAGCGGTACGCACAGGTGCCAAACAACATCGCACAAGAGATTAAAGAAGAGCGCGGAAAATAAGAAGCATAATAAGGGGAAGGCGCCGGGCAGTGAGCTCGGCGCCTTTTGATTCAAGAGCGCTTCATGAGGGTCTCCATGAGAGTGTTGAGGATTCGAGGGTCGTCGCGCTCCCATAGCGGGATGGCGGGACCCTTGCCGTTTGTCGTCAGACCAATCTTTGCAAAGAGGTAGGACCAATCGCCGCCGTAGCGCGCGGCAACTTTGTTTGCGCCGATCCAGAACATCCGTTGCTCTTTCCCGAGACTCACGGGCTGTCGAGTCAGAACTTCGAAATGGATTTCCGAACTTGTGTGCCGTGCTTTGACTTGCACGCACAGGCACAGCGTATCGCCCTCGGCGATGAGATCTGTGTTGTGCAGCATGTCATCGTCGACATGCGGCAATACGACGGTAAGTCCGCCGGCTTGGAGAGCGAGTGCCATTCGCGCGACACCCATGGCACCTACACAGGCCGAATACCAAAATGTCTTTGCGTCCCCAAGGTCAATCCCCAGGGGAGCGTCTGCGGTACCAAGCCGCATGAGCCATGCGCGACCCGTGGTATCGAGCGAGCAAAACAGCTGTGTGAGAAGCTGTTGTAGCGTCGTGCATGAGAAGTAGTACGCATTAGCAGCGTGATCTGCGCGCACGCCGTGTCTTGCGCTCAACCCGTCGCACAATCCGCAACGGTATGCGCATTCGAAGAACACGGCTTCTTCCTCTGTCTCTGCAAGGTCGTTCAAGAGCGCGACGTCTCTGACGACGCGCCGGAAGGAAATGGCGTCCGAGAGGAAGTGATCTCGAATATCCCGCGCCGTTTTCATTCCCGTATCCATACAGTCACTGAAAAACCGGAACGTGTCTGGCTGTATGGTTAGAGAGCTCGCCACAGCAAGTGGCAAAATGCCAGAAAGTGGGTTTTGAATGTTCATTCGATGCCCCAACCAATGTTTAACCTAGCTCATTTTTTGCAAAATGTCAAGGTTCGCTCGTACCTGTTGTTGGACGAGACTAAAAGTGGACACGATAACAAGCTCTCGCCAACAACAGGTACTTCGCTCATGCGTTGGGAGGAGGTACGGCCAATCAAGCCACGTCATTGCGAGGAACGAAGACACGTCGTTCGCGAACGACGTGTCGAAGTGACGCGGGCGATCTTGTCTGGCGGACTCGTAAAGAGATTGCTTCGCCTCGCTCGCAATGACATTTACTGTTTACGCTTGGATGCCTCGCAATGACAGCGCTTTTTCTTGCGCGGCAAAGTGTCGCTGTGCGAAAGAGGCACTTGACGTCGTTTTTCAAATCGTTTATAAAGGAACCATTGATCATATGTATCAATCGCCAAACATTTTTCAGATGTGCATGTTCGAAACACGCGTTGACGTGCGTGGGCTTCGTGTTGCCGCCATCGTGGGGCACTTTCAGCAGGATTGAGAAAAAAATGATTGTTTTCTAAACGCTCATTTTCCAAGAATCCCGCTGAAAAAGCGGGATTCTTCATAGAAAGAAAAACTACCGTGACACAAATCGACGACGTGAAAGCTGATGTCTCGACATTCAAATCATATGTGAATGAGGCCAAGAATGCCATGCAGACACTTCTGTGGATTTGGCGCGAACTTATCAGCGCCTCCGGACGGCGTCACCTTGCATGGATGGTGGTGTATATGGTCATTCAAAACTTTTTGTTCCTGATCCCGTCGTGGGCCGTTGGCTTGCTTCTCGATTACATGACGCCACTGGTTTCGACGGCGTGGGTGATCTTTGCGGCCATCTTTGCCGCAAAGGGCATTCTCGTGTGGTCAAAGTACAAAGTGGATCAACTTCGCGAAATCGGGTTGGGTGAAATGATCATCCAAAACGATCGCCGCATGACAGAACTGTTCATGAGCAAAGGCATCGGGCAATATCTCGACGAAGACGCGACACTTAGTTCCGCCAACGTCGAGAAAGCGCGCGGCCGTGTGTGGGAAGCGGTATTCATGGTGCTCTTCAACGGTTCCGGGTCGCTTCTCTATGTCGTCATTTCATTCCTGCTCCTGTGGTACATCTACTGGATTGCAGGACTGATCGCGACGATCTATGTGGTGCTATTTGCGCTATGGGCGCTTTACCTCAACCAACGCATCTCATACAAATGCACGCCGCTTGACGCGGAGTTCCGAAGGCATAATCGCCTCATGCGTGACCTGTGGGACCACGTTGAATGGGTGTTGAATACGGGTCGCGCAAAGGAGGAAGTTGAGGACCTCGACGCATACATGAAGCGCATTATCTACGAAAGTGATCGCCCCATTTGGCTGAATTATATTCTCCATGCCAACTGGCGCGATTTCGTAGGTGTGCCGATTGTGGCGTGTGCGCTGGCCGCCGTGATTCACCATGTCGAGGTGAAGCACTTGAGCGCGGGTGTCGTCGTGCCGGTGTTTGTGTGGCTCTCCATGCTGAACGAACACTTAAACGCACTTGCGCGCATCGAACGGCACATGACGTGGAGTATGCCGGCGCTACGTTCGATGGTTGATGCGCTGACTATGCCGACCAACGTGCCGGAAAAACCGGACGCCGTGTGTCTACACGATGCGGGCGGTATGGCTGTTGAAATGCGCGATGTAACCCATGTCTACGGCCATGGAGATCGTGCGCGAACGGTGCTCAATGGACTGTCGCTTGCGGTGCGTCCGGGCGAAAAAGTTGGAATTGTAGGCCCAACAGGTAGCGGTAAGTCAACGATCATGAAACTGCTGTTGCGGTACATGGATCCAAAGGACGGCGCGATTCTATACGACGGGGTCGATCTCCGTGATCTCGATCTTGACAACGCGCGGCGCTATATTGGTCTTATTCCGCAGGATCCACCTGTCATGATGGGAACGCTTCGGCGCAATTTGCTCTTCCGTGTTCCGGCGTCTGAACGTGCGCGCATCACAGACGAGGATATGTGGTCTGTGCTCGAACTCGTACAGCTTGCGGACCGCGAGCGGTTTGTGGACGGACTCGACACACGCGTTGGCCGAAATGGCATTCAGCTCTCCGGTGGACAAAAACAGCGACTCGTCATTGCGTCGGCCATCGTGCGACGTTGCCGTCTCATGTTGATTGACGAGGCGACAAGTTCGCTTGACGCAGACACGGAGCGCTGTCTTCAGACGGATGTGTTCACGAAACTTGGTCGCAACACAACCGCGATCATCGTGACGCATCGCTACAGCGCGCTTGCCGCATGCGATCGCATCATCGTGTTGCGTCCCGTGAAGGATGCCGTTAACGGTGAAACGCAGATTGAGGCGGTCGGCACGTTTAGTGAGTTGCTTGCGCAGTCGGAAACCTTTGCGCGCAACGCCGCTCTACAAGGGATGTCAACAACTGTTGCGACCGCGTAATGTCCAGGTCTCTCGCCGCTCCACTTTTGGGGCGGCTGATTTTTTTAATATCCAATCTCCGATTCCCAATTTCTAACCTCCAATATTGCGTATCTCGCCGTGCATGCTAAGATTGCTTCACTAATCGTTCTATGCATCCAAACTTTGAAAAAATACTGCGTTTTGCACAGGCAACTGGGGATAAGTTGGTGGTAACTGATGTTGAGGGAAGGGAGCCCATCGTTGTGATGCCCCTTGCGACGTACGCGGAGCTTGTAGGGTTTTCCGGCCTCAAAAAGTCGATCGAAAGTGAAAAGACGGCTGAAAAAAGCGAAAAGCTACATGCGGAAGCCACCCACGAGGATCGGGGAATCGACCAATTGTCGGACGATTTCTTTAAAAATGAACCATTTGTGGCGCAAAGCGAGACTCTCGATCAAAGAAAGTCACCCGAAAGACCCAAAGAACGAGCCTTTAAGGCGCCAAAAGACACTCCAGGTGAAGTAAAGGCAAAAACAGAGCCAATCTTAGTAAAAAAGCAGGAACCGGAGGCAACGGCACAAGAGGAGCAGTTCTACTTGGAACCGATCGAATAGTTTTAGAGCTCATCTCAAAAATACTTCATGGCTAATACTTCATGGCTCATTTTCAGACATTTTTGGCTGCAAAACGTTCAAATCTCAT
>CAZDJC010000001.1:0-14981 GCA_964505655.1 uncultured Gammaproteobacteria bacterium | reverse complement strand
AATACTTCATGGCTCATTTTCAGACATTTTTGGCTGCAAAACGTTCAAATCTCATCGTCGTATTAACCAATACGACTCATTCGGTTTTCACGTTTTTCGCTCAAAACTATCTTGGAAATGACGCAGAATTATTTTTGAGATGAGCTCTTGCTCTTGGACTTGCGAAAAAATGAGGGGGGTGTTATCATCCGCGCGCATTAAATACATTCCGTGTTTTGGGAAAACCCACTCACGTGGATGTCTTATTCATTCACTCCCGCTCTGACACTAACAAGGGGCATTCCCCGTGGTAGTGGTCAGTCGGATCGAAATTCTCACACGTTATGGCAACGCAATTTGAACGTGGAAAGCCGCACGTGAACGTCGGTACGATTGGTCACGTTGAC
The DNA here is from genome assembly GCA_964505655.1 of uncultured Gammaproteobacteria bacterium. Taxonomy (GTDB): domain Bacteria; phylum Patescibacteriota; class Patescibacteriia; order UBA9934; family UBA11717; genus 2-02-FULL-53-10. Next base: position 14,595 of record CAZDJC010000001.1, on the reverse strand, counting down.
CATGGGAAGACGACACTTACGGCCTCCATTCTTAAGGTGTTGGCGGCGAACGGGTTCAAGGCCGCGGAATCGAGCGTGGAATCGCTTGATAAAGCGCCAGAATCCAAAGCGCGCGGTATCACAATCGCGACGGCGCACGTGGAATATGAATCTGAAAAGCGCCACTATGCGCACGTCGACTGTCCTGGCCACGCCGACTATGTAAAGAACATGATTACGGGCGCGGCACAGATGGACGGCGCAGTTTTGGTTGTGAGCGCGGCTGATGGCCCGATGCCACAAACACGCGAGCACATTCTTCTCGCGCGCCAAGTTGGTGTTCCCTATATCGTCGTCTTCTTGAACAAAGTGGATCAAGTTGACGATCCGGAATTGATCGATTTGGTTGAAGAGGAAGTGCGCGATCTCTTGAAAAAATACGAATATCCTGCCGATACAACGCCAATCATCCGTGGTTCTGCATTGCAGGCGCTCGAAAATCCGTCAGATGCCGAAAAGGCAAAGCCCGTTCTTGATTTGATCAAGACGCTCGACGAATACATTCCGGAGCCGAAGCGCGACACAGAAAAGCCGTTTTTGATGCCAGTCGAAGATGTGTTCTCGATCGAAGGACGTGGAACCGTTGTGACGGGACGCATCGAGCGCGGAACAGTGAACTTGAACGACGAAGTTGAATTGGTGGGTCTCCGCGACACGCAAAAGACAGTCGTGACGGGCATCGAAATGTTCAACAAGTCGTTGGACAAAGGACAGGCGGGAGACAACGCGGGATTACTCTTGCGCGGCATTAAGAAAGAGGATGTCGAACGCGGACAGGTGCTCGCGATCCCGGGATCGGTGACGCCACACACGGAATTCGAAGCGGAAGTTTATGCGCTTACAAAAGAGGAAGGCGGACGTCATAAACCGTTCTTCAAAGGATATAAGCCACAATTCTTTATTCGCACAACGGACGTGACGGGTGATGTGTACGATTTGGGTGGCGCAGAAATGGTTATGCCGGGAGACACAGTCAACCTCAAGGTAAAGCTCATCTCGAAAGTGGCGCTTGAAGAGCAGACGCGCTTTGCCATTCGTGAGGGTGGACGCACGGTTGGTGCCGGAGTTGTCACGAAAATTATTGCCTAAAAAGATTGAAAGGGGGCGCACCCGCGCCCCCGTTTCTCGTACCTTATGGTCGCTCAAAACACACAAACGCCAGCAGCAGCAGGAGGAGGTCAAGATCAACGCATTCGTATCAAAATCCGAGCGTATGATCACAAAATTATTGACCAAGCGACCGAGACGATCATGAAAACGGTTGAACGCAGTGGCGCGAAAGTCAAAGGTCCGGTTCCGCTTCCCACCGAGAAGAGGAAGTACACAGTGAATCGATCAACGTTCGTGCATAAAACAGCGCGCGACCAGTACGAGATGCGCACACACAAGCGCTTGATCGATATCGTAGAACCTTCAGAGCGGACGGTAGAGGCCCTCATGTCCTTGAATCTTCCCTCTGGAGTCGACGTCGAAATAAAGATGTAAGTGGAGCGGTGTTGTGGAGAAAGGGATTCGCACGTGTTCTTATGGGCGAACATCAGTCTCGGACAACATAAAACTCCCAAGAAAGGATTTCAACATTGCCATCATCGTGTTGATCGGAACGGTTCCGCTACAAGATGCTAGAAGCTTTTTATGAAACGTTCATAAAAAACTTCTGGTTTTTTGCAAACCAGAAACACGTACCGCCACTATGAAATTCCTCATTGGAAAAAAATTGGGCATGTCGCAGCTGTTCCGCGAAGATGGAACGGTTGTTCCTGTGACACTTGTGCATGTGCCAAGCGCGGTGGTGACGCGCGTGAAGACGGTCGAGAGTGACGGATACGCGTCGATCAAAGTTGCGTTTGGTCACAGTAAACGTCCACGCAAAGCGCAAAAGGGCGCATGGGGAGACTTGGGCGCGTTTGAAGGCGAACGCGAATACCGCACGGATGCGCCTGTGGAAGGAGTCGAGCGCGGCATAAAAGTTGATGTAAGCGGCTTTGCGGTTGGTGACAAAGTTGATGTGATCGGGACGTCGAAGGGACGTGGGTTTCAAGGAGTTGTGAAGCGACACGGCTTCAAAGGTCACTACATGACGCACGGAACAAAAGATGCGGTGCGCATGCCAGGTTCCATTGGTGCCGGTGGCGTGCAACGCGTCTTTAAGGGTATTCGTATGGCAGGACACATGGGAGATCGCCGCATCACGGTGAAGAATCTCGTTGTTGCCGATGTGCGTCCGGAAGAACAAATTATCGCCCTCAAAGGAGCAGTTCCCGGAAGTCGTCATAGTCTTGTGATGGTTCAGGGCGTGTAAATCTATGGATATCAAGCTGTACAACATGGCGGGGAAGGAAGTCGGGGTCATCGCGCTTAACGATGCGATGTTTGGTGTCGAGGCAAACACAGGTCTTGTGCATGAAGCGGTTGTCGCACAACAGGCGAATGCACGCCAGGTGTTGGCTCATACCAAAGGTCGCGGCGAAGTGCGAGGAGGCGGACGCAAACCGTGGCGCCAAAAGGGCACGGGACGCGCGCGTCATGGTTCGATTCGCTCCCCGATCTGGAAAGGAGGCGGGGTCACGTTTGGCCCTTTGAAATGGCGTAATTTTGCGCTCAAGATCAATCGCAAAGCGCGACGCAAAGCGCTATTCATGACACTCTCTGACAAAGTTGCGAACAACACGTTCTTTGTCATTGATGATTTGAACATGGACGCGCCAAAGTCGCAGGTTGTCGCGCGTATGATCCATGCGTTGCCAAACGTCGGATCGCGCACGTTGATCGTCGTCGACCCTTCGAACATGGGGTTGCGGCAAGCGGCGGCAAACGTCGAGCGCACCGAAACCATCGCGCCGCATTCGCTGAATGTCGTGGATGTGTTGAAGGCGAACACGGTGATTATTGGCGCCAAGGAACTCGAAAACGCACAGAAGCATTTCTTGAAATAAAATATGGCGTTGTTTAAGCGAAAATCTTCGGCGACAGAGACGCAAGACGTTGTGAAAAAGACGCCGGGGGCTTCGCGTGCAAAGGCATCAAAGAAAACAAGCACTCCTGTGGCGCCAGAAAAGAAAGCGGCGAAAGTGACGGTGCGAGCGCATTATGTGTTGCTCCGACCGATTGTCTCCGAAAAATCTGCGCGGCTTGCTTCCGATGGTGTGTACGTGTTCGAGGTACGCAAATCTGCGGGCAAAGTTGAGATCGGTCAGGCGATCAAAGAGCTATACGGCGTTATCCCGTCGCGCGTGCACGTCGTGAACGTTCCAGGAAAAAGCGTGCGTTTTGGTCGATGGAGCGGAGAGCGCGCGGGCCGAAAAAAAGCATTTGTCTATTTGAAAAAAGGTGAAACGATTGAAGTGTTTGGCGCATAAGTATGCCTATTCATCGATACAAACCAACTTCCGCCGGACGGCGCATCTCAAGCGTCCAGACGTTTAAGGACGTCACTGGAAAACCGCAAGTGAAGCGCCTCATCAAAAAGATGAAGAAGCATGCGGGACGCACAAACGGCAAAATCACCGTGCGTCATCGAGGAGGTGGAGCCAAACACAAAGTGCGCATTGTTGATTTCTTGCGCGACAAGCGTGGTGTTGTGGGGCGCGTGGCGGCCATTGAATACGATCCGAACCGCAATGCACGCATCGCTCTTGTGAACTACATTGATGGCGAGAAGCGTTACATGCTTGCGTGTGTGGGTATGGTTGTTGGAACGGAAGTGTTGTGCGATACAAAAAAAGGCCCCATGAAACCAGGGAACCGCTTTCCGCTCTATTTGATTCCGGAAGGCATGAATGTGCACGACGTGGAACTCTATCCGGGAGCGGGTGGACGCATGGTGCGAAGCGCCGGAAGCACGGCTGTGTTTATGGGCGTAGAGGGGCCGTACGCACAGATAAAACTTCCATCAGGCGAAGTGCGCTTGGTGAGTCGTGATGCGATGGCCACGATCGGCCAAGTGTCGAACCCGGATCACCGTCTGATTCGATGGGGAAAAGCGGGACGCACGCGTCACCGAGGCATCCGTCCAACTGTGCGAGGAAAAGTGATGAACCCAGTGGATCACCCACACGGTGGAGGAGAAGGGCGTAACCCAATCGGTTTGAAGCATCCAAAGACGCCGACAGGAAAACCGGCATTGGGTGTGAAGACCCGCCGACATCGTCCGTCTCATCTCATGATTGTGTCTCGCCGACCGACACGTACTACCTCGGCGTAATCCTCTAACGAACACTATGTCACGAAGCACGAAAAAGGGACCAAACATTGACGAGCGACTGCTCAAAAAAGTCGCCAAGCTTTCGGTTGGTTCCAAACAGGTGGTGAAAACGTGGAATCGCGCGGCGGTGATTACACCACAAATGGTCGGATTTACGTTTGGCGTGTATAACGGCCGCGTGCATACACCGGTTTTGGTCGTGGAAAACATGGTCGGACACCGCTTGGGGGAATTTTCTCCAACGCGCCGATTCGTGAAGCACGGAGGCGAAAAGACGTCAGCAGAATAATATGATGACAGCGAATGCTACATTGCGTCGTTTGCGAATGTCACCGCGAAAAGTGCGGTTGCTTGTGGACTTGGTGCGTGGGATGGATGTGGATCCAGCGATTGCGCAGTTGCGTTTTTCGCAAAAACTTGCGGCACGCCCCGTGCGCAAGTTGATTGAGTCGGCCGCAGCAAACGCGGTCAATAATCATCACATGAACCGAGGCGCGCTGTTTATTCAGACGATTTATGTAGATCAGGGCGCAACGACGAAGCGCTGGACCCCACGCGCGTTTGGACGCGCAACAAGCATTCGTAAGCGCACATGCCATTTGTCCGTGGTGTTGGCGGAGCGTCTACACGCCGTGAAAGGCGCAAACACGAGCGAGGCCGCGACGAAAGCAGATGCGCCAAAGAAGCGCCTGAACGCAAAGGCATCGCCAGCGCGCACGTATGCTCGAACAACAAAAAGCATGGCCGCAAAGCGCACGACGTCACCGCGCACAAAGCGCACGTCATCCAAAAAACCAGAATAAGTATGGGAAGCAAAGTACATCCAAAAGTGTTTCGTCTTGCGACCATCGAACGATGGGACTCGTATTGGTTTTCTAAAGCGAACTTCAAAAAGTATCTTCGCGAGGATGTTCGTATCCGTGCCTTTTTGAAAAAGAAATATCGCGAGGCGAGCTTGGACAAAATTACGATTGATCGTTCGCCAAAGACGGTAACGGTCACGCTGCACACGGCAAAGCCGGGATTTATCATCGGTCGCGCCGGAAGCGGCGTGGATGAATTAAAGACCGAGCTCAAAAAATTGTTTTTCCGCGGCACGCGCACGGGATTGAGCATCAATGTGCTCGATATCGGGCAAGGTTCCTTGTCGGCGGCTGTGGTTGCAGAACAAGTCGCGATGGACATTGAGAAGCGTATGCCATTTCGCCGTGTCGCAAAACAGACCGTCGATCGCGTGATGAAAGCGGGAGCGGAAGGCGTTCGCATTATCTTGAGCGGTCGCTTGAACGGCGCAGAAATTGCGCGCCGCGAACGGTTTCAAACGGGAAAAATTCCTCTTCAGAATTTGCGCGCAAACATTCAGTACGCGCTTGGAGAGGCCAAAACGATGTTCGGTGTCATCGGCGTCCGCGTGTGGATTTATAAAGGAGAAGTGTTTGGCGATCGCATTCCGGATGTGGCGCCCGCAGGCGACGCGCGTCAAAAGCGCTCGCGCACTCCAAATCGTCGAACGTAATACACCACTATGTTAATGCCAAAAAAAGTGAAACACCGAAAGTGGCACAAGGGTCGCGCGAGCGGCAAGCGTTTGGCAACGCGAAAAACGCGACTGGCATTCGGTACGTACGGCATGAAGGCGATGACGGAAAGCTGGATCACCTCGCGCCAAATTGAAGCGGCGCGACGTGCCATGACGCGCTTCGTGAAACGCGGCGGCAATGTGTGGATTCGCATTTTCCCTGACCATCCGGTGACGTTCCATGGGAATGAAAACACGATGGGAAGCGGTAAAGGTCCTGTGGATCACTATGTTGCGGTTGTGCGACCGGGAACCATTCTCTTTGAGATGAGTGGTGTGACGGAAGATCAGGCGCGCGAGGCCATGCGTCTGGGCGGTCACAAACTCCCCGTGCTCACACGCTTTATCCAAAAAGACGCCGTATGAAACCCACAGACATCAAACAGAAGTCCGAAGTGGACTTGAAGGTGATGGCAGCGGAATTGCGCGCTTCTATGCGCGAGATGCGATTTGCGTCTTCGTCAAATTCGCTCAAGGAAGTGCGGCGTATTCGCGAAGCGCGCCGCATGATCGCACGCATCGAAACGCGTCTTCGCACACTCAAATAATATGACACAAGCCACTCCAATCATTCGTCGCCTTCAGGGAATCGTGGTATCCGACAAAATGGATAAGACGATTGTGGTTCGCGTTGATCGCACGCGACTGCACGCAAAATACAAGAAGCGCTACACGGTCAGTCGTAAATACTATGTTCACGATCCGTTCAACACGTTTCATACGGGCGATACCGTTGAGTTTGTTGCGTCGCGTCCATTGTCGCGCACGAAGCGCTGGCGCGTTGTGTATCCAAAGGGCACGACTCGACAACAGAGTGAAACCGTGGTAGATACTTCGACACAAAGCTAATCTATGTTGCAACACCGAGCCATGATTGCGGTCGCGGATAACAGCGGAGCCAAAAAGCTCCAAGTGATTCGTATTCTCGGTGGGTATCGGAAGCGTTACGGACGCATCGGCGACATCATGACGTGCGTCGTGAAGGAAGCCCAACCGCACATGAGCGTGAAGAAAAGCGATATCGTGCATGCGGTGTTGGTGCGTTCCCGAAAAGAGACGCGCCGCACGGACGGCACATACATTCGCTTTGACGAGAACGCGGCGGTGATTGTGGATCGCAAGACAAAAGAACCAAAAGCGTCGCGCGTCTTTGGACCGGTTGCACGCGAGTTGCGCGCGATGGGATTTCGCAAAATCATTTCATTGGCTCCGGAAGTATTGTGATATGCGCATCAAAACAGGTGACCAAGTAAAAATTGTGGCTGGGGCAGAGAAGGGAAAAACTGGAAAAGTGTCCCAGGTGTTTCCATCGCTCAATAAAGTTGTGGTGGAAGGGTTGAATATGACGACGAAGCACTTGCGTGCGCGCGGCGAAAAGAATCCGGGAAAGAAAATCGAATACGCGGCGCCGATGCACGTGTCCAATGTGGCGCTTGTCACCAAAGATGGGACCGTGGGACGCGTCGGCGTCACCATCACAAAGAAGGATGAAAAAACAACAAAGCGCCGTGTTTTGCGAACAAAAGGCCGTGAAGTGGCATTAGAATAATATGGCACGATTGCGAGAAAATGTTGTCAAAAAGATCGGACCGTCGCTTCAAAAGCAACTTGGTCTTAAGAATATCCACGCGGTGCCACGCATGACAAAAGTGACGCTCAACGTTGGGTTGGGCTCGGGTCTCAAGGAGAGTGCGTATCACGACACGGTCACCTCAACGCTCAAGCGCATCACAGGCCAAACGCCGACATTTACGAAGGCGCGCAAGTCCATCGCGAGCTTCAAAATTCGCGAAGGGATGCCTGTGGGACTCATGGTCACGCTCCGCGGACCGCGCATGTATGACTTTGTGGAAAAGTTGGTTGCGGTAACGTTTCCGCGTGTGCGCGACTTTCGCGGCATTGAGCGGACGACGGTTGACCAAAGCGGCAATTTCAACATCGGATTCCGTGAGCACACCGCATTCCCGGAAATCTCAAGCGATGAAGTTGATCGTCTTCACGGATTGCAAGTCACGATCACGACGACGGCTCGCTCAAAGGCAGAAGGCATTGCCTTGTTTGAAGCGCTTGGGTTCCCATTCAAAGCAGAAACAACGCGTCGCGAATCTTCTAAATAAACGCGCGACTCATCCCTATGGCAAAAACCTCACAAATCATTAAGTCACGTCGCCCGGCGAAGTTTTCGACGCGGATTGTTCGCCGGTGTTGGAAGTGCGGGCGATACCGCAGCTATATGCGTGACTTCGATTTGTGTCGCATTTGCTTCCGAGAGCTCGCCAATCGCGGTGAAATTCCGGGAATCACGAAATCCAGCTGGTAGTATGCACACCCACGATCCCATTTCAGACTTGCTCACACGCATTCGCAACGCCCAAGCGGCGAAGCATGATGTGACGCATGTGTCCCACTCAAACCAAAAGCGGGCGATCTTAGACGTGATGGTCAAGGAAGGGTTTATTGAGCGTGTAGAACAAGCAGGGGAAGCGCCGCACATGGAGCTTGTTATCCATTTGAAATATCGAGAAGGCGCCAAGCCATACATTCGTGAAGTGAAGCGCGTATCGAAACCGGGACGCCGCGTGTACGCAAAGGTGAAAGATTTGCCACGTGTGTACTCGGGGTTGGGGATTGCGATTGTTTCGACGCCGTCTGGCATCATGACAAACAAGGAAGCGCGCCGTCAGAAACTTGGGGGGGAAATCATCTGCACACTTTTCTAATATGTCACGCATTGGAAAACAACCTATTGTGATTCCGGCAGGCGTTGAGGTAACACTCGACAGCCAAACAGTTCGCGTGAAGGGACCAAAGGGAAATCTGTCTGTGGCGATGCATAACAACGTGCGCGTGTCGCTTCACGATGGAGACACCGGAAAAGAAGTTCATGTCGCAATGAGTGATTTACACTCGAAGTTGAATCGCAGTTTGTGGGGCATGGCGCGCACGCTCATCATGAATATGATGTTGGGCGTCACACAAGGATTTGAAAAACAGCTTGAAATCAATGGCGTGGGGTACAAGGTGGCGCTGCAAGGATCTACGTTGAAATTTGAAGTTGGTTTTTCACACTCTGTCGAATATAAGCTCCCAGAAAGCATCTCTGCGAAAGTTGAAAAAAACCTCATTACCATCACGGGCATCGACAAGTATCTCGTGGGACAAACGGCGGCGTCGATTCGCAGTATCAAGAAACCAGAACCATACAAGGGGAAAGGCATTAAGTATGTCGACGAAGTTGTCCGACGCAAAGCCGGAAAGGCGGCGAAAGCATCCGCGTAATATGAGACAAAGCAAACAAGCGAGTAAAATGCGCCGTGCGCGTCGAACGCGCGCGCGTATCACGGGCACGTCGGTGCGTCCGCGGTTGTCGGTTTTCCGATCCGCAAAACATTTTTCTGCGCAAATGATTGACGACGGACATGGTGTCACGATGGTGTCCGTGAACGACCACGAGGTGAAGGGCAGCAAACCAATGGAAATTGCAACACTGCTTGGCGCGCTTATGGCAAAGAAGGCGGAGGAAAAAAAGATTGAGTCTGTGGTGTTCGATCGTGGTTCGTACGCGTATCACGGGCGCGTCAAAGCGTTTGCGGAAGCGGCGCGCGAGGGCGGTTTGCAATTCTAATCAAGCGTATGGACGATCAAAAACAACAACCACAGGGAGAGACGGCAGCGCCCATTATCGAAGGGGCAGCGCTAGTTGAAACGGGCTCGCGTGAAGCTGGGAAGGAAGCGCGTGGAGGAGGCGGCGGCGCGCGACGACGAACGCCATCGCGCAAACCGCGCGAACCACGCGAGTTTGAGCAGATGATTTTGGATTTGGCGCGCGTGACGCGTGTCACGAAAGGCGGAAAGCGCATGCGTTTTCGTGCAGCGCTCGTGATTGGAGATAAAAAAGGACGCGTGGGATTTGGCGTTGCGAAGGGAGCCGATGTGCAGATGGCAATTCAAAAAGCGTATCATCAGGCGAAGCGCAACGTTGTGGAGGTTCCGCTTGTCAACGGAACATTCCCGCACCGCGAAGAAGCGTCATTCGGCGCCGCGGATGTATTGTTGATGCCTGCGCCATCGGGAACGGGACTCAAAGTCGGAGGCGCGGTGCGCATGATTCTTGAATTGGCGGGCGTGAACGATGCTGTTGGAAAAATTCTGCGCGGCAAGAACAAACTGAATGTTGCAAAAGCAACGTTGCTTGCCATTGATGGCATGTGCATTCCCCACGGCGCCGTCACAGACAAAGAAAAGCGTGCGACATCGCGACGCAGTTCTCGCGAAGAGGCGGTGCGTAAAGTGAAGAAGGCGTAAGTATGACATTATCATTGCACAACATTGCTCCGTCAAAGGGAGCGCGCAAACGTGCGCAGCGCGTCGGACGCGGATTGGCACGTAAAGGGACAACCTCAGGACGTGGCTCCAAGGGTCAGCGCGCGCGTTCAGGAGGGAAGCGTGGTTTGGCGATCAAAGGTATGCGGATGACTATGCTTCGAATGCCCAAGTCGCGCGGTTTTTCGCATAAGACCGTACGACCCGTGATCGTGTATTCGGATCAGTTGAATGGGTTGTCTTTGCGCGTGATCTCGCCATCGTCGCTCAAAAAAGTAGGCGTCATCAAGCAGGAAAACGCCGGAGTGAAAATTTTGCGCCGCGGGGCGTTGACAAAGGCATTGAATGTCCGCGGTTGTAAGGCGAGCGAATCCGTGCAAGAGATGATCAAGGCGGCAGGTGGTTCGTTTAAGGTGTAATGCAACGACATGTTTGAGAGCATCAAACGTTTGTGGCGCATCAAAGCGCTGCGTAACAGCATCCTCTTTGTTCTGTTGACGCTTGTCCTATTTCGATTCCTCGCACACATCCCCGTTCCTGGCATCGATCCTGCGATCGTTCGAAACGTCTTGAATGGAAATCAGTTTTTTGGATTGCTCAACATTTTTTCGGGCGGCACGCTTGAAAGTTTTTCGGTTGTGGCGTTGGGCGTTGCTCCGTACATCACGAGCTCCATTATCTTTCAATTGCTGACGATGGTTGTTCCGGCGCTCAAGAAGATGCAAAAAGAAGACGGGGAAGCCGGACGGCGTAAATTGAACCAAGTGACGCGATGGGTGTCGGTGCCGTTGGCCGCGATTCAGGCGTACGGATTCATTGCGCTCATTTCCCGACAAGGCGGCGTGGGTGGAGGATTTTTGCTCTCGGGATTTGAGCTGTTTATGGCTATCCTTGTGATGACGGCGGGCGCCGTGTTTCTGATGTGGATCGGGGAGATCATCTCGGAGAAAGGGATTGGCAATGGACTCTCCATCTTGATTTTGGCTGGCATTGTTTCGAGTTTTCCGAAATTTTTACAGCAGACGATCTCAACGTTTAGTCAGGCACAGATTGTGAGTATTATCCTGTTTGCTGTCGTAGCGTTTGTGTCCATTGTGCTCATCACGATCTTAAACGAAGCGCACCGCGACATTCCGGTAAACTACGCGCGGCATCATGCGGGTAACCGATTGAGCGCGGGCGTCGCCTCAAACATTCCGCTCAAAGTCATCACGGCGGGTGTCATCCCAATTATCTTCGCCATTTCCGTGGTGTTATTCCCAACAATGATTGCGCAATTCTTCCTCCAAGCGCGCACGCCATTTTTGGTTGAATCCGCGCAATGGGTGATTCGTGTGCTTCAAGACAATCTTGTGTACGGCATACTCTACTTTGTTCTCGTGTTTGCGTTCACCTACTTTTACACGGGCGTGGTGTTTCAGCCGGACGACATCGCGGAGAATCTGCAAAAACAAGGAGCGTTTATTCCGGGCGTGCGTCCGGGAAAAACGACGTCGGTGTTTTTGCAGGATGTCATGAACCGCCTGTTGTTGTTGGGCGCGACGGCGCTTTCGGTGATTGCTGTGTTGCCTGTTGTCATGCAAGAAGCGACGGGGACGCAGACGCTTGTCGTTGGAGGCACGAGTCTTTTGATCGTCGTTTCGGTCATCATCGATATGGTGCGCCAAACAGAGGCGCGCATGGTGAGCTACGAGTACGAACAGCTTTGAGTTAAGTGCAGAGGGCCCTTTGCGGCCTTTTTTGTTTGTCATCCCTGCGATTATCCGTTAAACTTTCCGCGTATGATTTTACTGATCTTGGGGCCGCAAGGGTCGGGCAAGGGAACACAAGGGAAGTTATTGGCTGAACATTTGAGAATTCCGCTTGTAGGTGCGGGAGATCTTTTGCGCGCAGAGATTGCGACAGGATCGGATCTCGGAAAACGCATTCATCAGATCATTAACGTGAAGGGCGATCTCGTACCGCCCAACATGGTCACGGATCTCTTGGACGCGCGTTTGAAGCAACCGGATGCCGCACAGGGTCTTGTGATCGATAGTTATCCGCGCGACCTCGAACAGCTTGATCTCATGTACAAGCGGTTTATGCCCGACATGGTCGTTGCGCTCGAGTTGTCGGACGATGAAGCGGTGAAGCGTTTAAGTGCGCGCCGCACATGTCCCGACGGCCATATTTATCATTTGGAGCTCCATCCACCGAAAAAGGAAGGCGTGTGTGATGTTGATGGCAAAGAACTATTCTTGAGAAAAGATGATAACGAGGCGGCGATTCGCAACCGTCTTTCATGGCACCGAAGCAAAACGGAGCCGATGATCCGCGCGATGGAAGAGCGAGGGCTTCGCGTAGTTCACATAGACGCCGCAGAGGGCATTGACGAGATTCAGAAAAAAATTCAGGAGGCCGTTGCACATGTTATCTAGCTATGTCTCGCATCAAAACAACGCAAGAAATTTCTCTGCTGCGTGAAGGCGGGGCGCTGTTGAGTCGCGCGCTTGGCGCTGTGTTGGATGCCGTGCGTCCTGGTGTCACGATGAAAGAGCTCGATACACTTGCCGAGCGCACCATCCGTAAAGGTGGTGGCACGCCGTCGTTTTTGGGATACAAGGCAGGCGGCGACGTCCCATTTCCGGCAACGGTGTGTATTTCGAAGAATGAAGAAGTGGTGCACGGTCCGGGAAACCGCGACATCGTTCTTGAAGACGGAGACATCGTGGGGTTTGATATTGGCTGTTGGTATGAGGGGTTATGCACAGACATGGCGTACACGCTTGGCGTGGGCAACGTCATCGCCGATCGGCGCATGTTGTTGAACGTCACGAAGGCCTCGCTCCAAAATGGCATCAAAGCCATTCGCGCGGGCGCAAAACTTCAGGGGATTTCTCAAGCAATCGAAGACACGATTCGGCCGCATGGATTTGGGATTGTCACGAATTATGTTGGACACGGGGTTGGTCACAAAGTTCACGAAGAACCGCAGATTCCCAACTTCGTTTCAAAGCAATTTGCCAATCCCACGCTTGAAGCTGGGATGGTGTTGGCGCTTGAGCCCATGGTGACGTTGGGCGACGCGGAGTTAACGGTATCTGACGACGGTTGGACGGCAATGACGGCGGATGGCTCTGCTTCCGCCCATTTTGAGCAGACAGTTGCTGTTACAGAGAAAGGGTTTGAAATTTTGACACCATTTCCGGAGGGGTATTAAAACGAGTGCGCGTATGGAGTACGATTTTTTTCTCGCTGGACGTTATCGCAATAAGATAGCTATTTTAGACCTAGCGGCAAAAATGCGCGCGTGCGGCCGGATTGTGTACTGCTTTGTTGAATCACGCGCGAGCTCGGAGCATTGCGGATCTCTTCACGAAGACGGCGAAGTGGCTATGAAACGTTTTGAGGCCATTCCGCAATGGTTGAATGACGCGGGCGTTCGAGATATCTACGAAACGGATATGCGCGCGCTGCGTGCATCGCATACGCTCGTGTTGTTGCTCCCCGCGGGGGTATCTTCACATATGGAGGCGGGGATTGCGTGGGGAATGGGAAAGAACGTTGTGTTGATCGGAAAGCCGGAGAAGACAGAAAGTCTGTATCACATTTTTCAGGAGACGTATGACGACGTTGACGTATTCATTGGGTCTCTCCAGAATGACGCGGTGCGCAGGCAACAGGTAGTCTCTTCCGTATGAACCGCGTGTTGGGAATTGACTTTGGGACAAAGCGCATTGGGCTTGCGTTTGGCGACGTGGCGACGTGTGTGGCGGTCCCGCTTGAAACACTCGACGTGAAGGGACAGGATGCTGTTGTGCGCATAGCCGAGATCGTGACACGCGACCACTACGACCATGTCGTTGTTGGTCTTCCCCTGGATGCGGATGCGAAAGACTCGCCCATGAGTGAACGCGTGCGCGCATTCGCGTCACGACTCCAAGAGGCAACACACGTTCCTGTTTCGTTCGTCAGTGAGTATCTCACAAGCAAGAGTGCGGAAGATTTGGCGCGCCGTGAAGGTCTCAAAGGGCACGATGACGCGCTCGCGGCCATGTTGATTGTCGAGGCGTTTCTCAATGGTGGTGAGACAACAGTATGACTTCCATTCTTCACGCCGTCGTTTTGGGAAGCCGTGACTACAAAGATCACGATCGCATGTACACGCTCTACTCGCGAGAGCGCGGGCGCGTGGAAGTGCTGGGCAAAGGCACGCGCAAATTCGCAAGCAAGCTTGCCGCGCACATGACGCCCTACACAGAGTTGACGTGTATGATTGCGCATGGGAGGATTTGGGACAAGCTCGCCGGCGTAGAACGCGGGCATGACTTTCGCGGGATACGCGAGCGCATGGATCTTCTGACGCTTGGAAGCAGTGTGAACGAATTGCTCACGACGGGCGTTGGGCGCGGCGAGCCAGACAGTACGCTGTACGACTTTGTGCTTGATGTGTATGCGTGGATTGAAG